>JANMHO010000071.1:0-20079 GCA_031375195.1 Rhodobiaceae bacterium | reverse complement strand
ATCGCTCACAAACCCTGATGCGCTGGCGCGTCGGCCTGCAGTTCCTCGCCGTCATTATCCTGATGGCTGCCCTGTGGTTCGCCAATAGATAGCTATTGAAATCGCCAAGGTGACAACCCATATCGCCTGATCGACAGGGGTTAATCCATGGCAACCAACGAAACCAAAGTCACCAGGGAGTTCTGGCCAAAGCTCAAGAGCTCGCTTGGCAAAGTCCCCTTCGCCGAGGATGTGGTATCTGCCTTCTATTGCGCCTTTGATCCCGCGACACCGCTCCGTGTGAAAGGCATTCTGCTGGCGGCGCTGGCCTATTTCATCATGCCCGTCGATGTTATCCCGGATTTCATCCTCGGTCTGGGCTTTACTGATGACATGGCCGTTCTCTATGCCGCCTTCACGGCAATTCAAAATCACTTGCGCCCGGAGCACCGCGACAGGGCAAGGGCTGCTCTTGAGAAATTAAAGTCGGATACCCCTTAGAGCGCCTTGCGGGTAACGATGAATACGGCCCCGGCGCAGACGGCCATGCCCAGAATCTGCAGCGGCACGAGTGTTTCGCCAAACACCAGAAAGGTGGAAAATGCCGCCACACCGGGAACGAGATAAATCAAACCGGAAACCCGCGACACCTCGCCATGGCGGATCAGGACCATCAGCAGCGTGATGGCTCCAAGCGACAACACGATCACCGACCAGCCCAGCGCCACCCAGGCGCTCAGGCTGCCATCGAAACCAAAGTCTTCAATCGCGATGGCGCCGATCAGCACAACAAGGGTAGCCCCCGCATATTGCCAGACCCCGCCGCTCGCCAAATCAAGTCCCGTGGCGAATTTCTTTTGATAGACCGTTCCCAGCGAAACACTGAAGGCTCCCAGGATGCAAATCGCAGTGGTCAGCGGTGTGATGCCTCCAAGAGTGTCAAGTGTGAGTTTTGGAGACACCACCAGTCCAACTCCCAAAATGCCAACAGCCAGACCAAGCCAATGACGGCTGGTAATTTTCTCGCCCACCATCCGGCTCGCCAGAATTGTTGTTATCAGGGGTTGCAAGCCAACGATGAGGGCCGATACCCCCGCCGGCATCCCATGCGCCACCGCCCAATAGACAGGCCCCAGATAGCCGGCATGGAGCAGCGCGCCAGCGGCGCCAGCATGAATGGCCAGTTTTGCCGTGGGCCAAACGGCTCGCTGACCGAGGGCAATAGCAGCAAAAATCAACCCCGCAATGGGAAAACGTATTGCCAGGAAAGTGAGGGGTTCCACATGGCCCGCCGAAAGCCCGGCCACCACAAAGCCTGTAGCCCACAACACCACAAATACGGCTGGTGCAATCGCAATCCAACTTGGGGGCAGCCTGGTGTTTTCCATGGTCAACCCCTTGCCCAAACTTCAAATGAATTGCGAGTGTTATCTTGAGTGGGGGCGAACATATCGGCTATGCCTGAGTCCATGAGCAACGACAAGCCAGCCATCATGTCCCTCAGCTATGAGGCAATCTGCCGCCTGTTTGCCGATGAAGCCATTCCGCTGGCAGGAAACATCGCCTTCCGGACACTTTTTTCGGTGTTCCCGTTTCTGATTTTCCTGACCGCCCTCGCGGGCTTTTTCGGCAACGAGAATCTGGCCGAGCAAGTCGTGAATTTTCTGTTGAGCGTGGCGCCGGAGCAAATCGTGCGCCCGCTTGCATCGGAAATTCATTCAATCCTCACGGTGCCGCGAACTGATCTGCTGAGCGTTTCGGCCTTGCTTACAATCTGGAGCGCCATGGCAGGTGTCGATAGCGTGCGCGTGGGCTTGAACCGCGCCTACGATCTGAAAGAACATCGCAACCTGTTCTGGCTCTATGGCCAGAGCATTGTCTTCATCATCGGGTCTGCGGCGGCCCTTCTCATGGTCGCTGTCCTGATCGTATTTGCGCCTGTTGCCATGGCCGCCATTGATCGCTTCGCACCGGCCTTCAACGACAATATTTCAGCGCTCAGTTATCTGCGGTTTCCCATCGCCATCATTTTATTGACCGGCGGCCTGCTCCTGAGTCACCGCATTTTGCCTGCCAGGCGCCTGCATACGAAAGAGATATTGCCAGGCGTATTGCTGACAGTTGCCGTGTGGCTGGCGCTTGCCTGGGTGTTTTCTGTCTATCTCGTGAATTTCAATTCTTTCGCTTCCACCTATGCCTCGCTCTCTGGTCTCTTTGCCGCAATGTTCTTTCTCTATCTCGCTGCTCTGGTCTTGATATTGGGCGGCGAGGTGAACCGTGTGCTGCAGATTCACCGGACCCTCGACTTAACGCCCAAAATTCCTGATCTCGAGGCGAAGTGAGGTTTTTTCTTCTGGTGTAATGTCCTGCCAGTGGCGATCTTCAAGACCCGCGGCCAAAGCCCACAACAAATTGAGCGATGCCCCCTTGGGGCGCAGAGCCTTCATCCGAAGATAGGCTTTGACAGCCCCCAACTCCCGCAGTTCATCCAGCGAACTGATGCCGGCTTCAGCCAGCATCATGGCCGACTTCGGGCCAAGATTGCACAGCGCCGAAACCGGCAGCCTATTTTGCTGCTTCCAGGACATCATCAAATGTCTTTAAGCCCGGGCGCGGAGCGGAAACCAGAACCGCCATGTTGCCAGGCCGATGTTCATTCTTCCACATTTTCATGTGGGCTTTTGGAATGTCGTGCCAGCCATAGACTTCCGACATGCAGGGGTCGATGCGCTGCGCCTGCACCAAACGGTTCGCATTGGAAGCCTGCATCAAATTGGCGAAATGCGAACCCTGCACCCGCTTCTGATGCATCCAGAGATAACGCGCATCGAGCGTGAGATTGTATCCCGTGGTGCCAGCGCAGATCACCACCATGCCGCCGCGCTTCACTACCAGAACTGAAACCGGAAAAGTCGACTCACCCGGATGTTCGAATACGATGTCGGGGCTAACACCCTTGCCGGTGAAATTCCAGATCGCCTTGCCAAATTCCCGCGCCGATTTAAGCCAGTCATTATACGCTGGTGTTCCAACCTTGGGCATCTGTCCCCAGCACTGGAAATTCTTACGGTTGATCACGCCGCGGGCACCCAATTGCATGACGAAATCGCGCTTGTCATCTTCTGAGATAACCCCGATGGCATTGCCGCCCGCCGTGGCAATGAGCTGCACCGCCATGGAACCCAATCCGCCTGAAGCCCCCCACACCAATACATTCTGCCCGGGTTTCAACGTGTGCGGACGATGCCCAAACAACATGCGGTAGGCGGTGGCCAGCGTCAGTGTGTAACAGGCAGATGCCTCCCACGTGAGATGCTGCGGGCGTGGCAACAACTGGCGCGCCTGCACCCTGGCAAATTGCGCGAATGACCCATCAGGGGTCTCATAGCCCCAGATCCGCTGGGAACTGGAAAACATTGGATCGCCGCCATTGCATTCCTCGTCATCCCCATCATCCTGGTTGCAGTGAATCACAACCTCATCGCCAATTTTCCAGCGCTTGACCTTTTCGCCCACCGCGTAAACCACGCCCGAAGCATCCGAGCCTGCAATGTGAAACGGGTTCTTGTGGCCATCGATGGGCGAAATCGGCGTGCCGAGCGCCGCCCAAACACCATTGTAATTGACCCCTGCCGCCATGACCAGAACCAGCACCTCATCCTGGCCAATGCTCCAGGTGGGAACCACTTCAATCTGCATGGCGCTGTCAGGGGCACCGTGGCGCTCCTGCCGGATGCACCATGCATGCATATTCTGGGGCACATGCCCCAAAGGCGGAATCTCGCCAATTTCATAGAGGTCTTTAAGGGGCGGTTGAGGTGCGTCTGTCATTGGCAGGTTTCCGGAATTAGACCGGCCCACCTTAAACATTTCATTTTGCAGTGCAACAAGTGTTCTCGAAACCATGCTGCCGAAAGCGGTAACTCTTATTTAACCCCATTTTCAATTCTCTGTTGGAATTGCTTCCTAATCGGCGCATATTCAGTTAACCTTCGGGAGTGCATGACTATGCTTGAACACATGCTAAACATGTCGATATCGGATGTGATCAATTATTTCACATACATCACGATATCAAATGAAGCGGCCCTGTTTTCGCTGTTTTTCAGCTTGGTCGGTTCAGCGATTCTTGCGAAGTTTACAGGCACCATTGGCAATTTGACAATCCCGCTTAATTTTTCCGCCCTGTTTGTGGGCGCCTTCCTGGCCAACTGGTTCCTCAAGGGCTACGACGTGCCAACGATCCTTTATCAGCAGGAATTGCTGCTGTTTACAATCGTTGGGATGACCATCAGTTCCTTTGTGGTCTTGTGGTTTGCAAGCCCGGCAAACACGCGCGTCTAATCGAAGAGACTTGCACCCAAATACCGGCCGTGCTTCCATGCTGCAATGCAAAATGGAAAACCCGACAAGCCTTGGCTGATCCGGACCTATGCCGGTCATTCAACCGCTGCTGAAAGCAACAAGCTTTTCCGTTCCAATCTTGAAAAAGGCCAAACCGGCCTCTCGGTGGCTTTCGACCTGCCAACCCAAACCGGTTACGACCCCGATCACCTTTTGGCGCGCGGTGAAGTGGGCAAAGTCGGCGTTCCCGTCTCCCACATAGGCGACATGCGCGCGCTTTTCGAAGCCATCCCGCTTGGCGCCATGAACACATCGATGACCATCAATGCAACTGCCGCCTGGCTGTTGGCCCTTTATGTGGCTGTGGCCGACGAGCAGGGCATTCCCCGTGCCGAGCTGACAGGAACCACCCAGAACGACATCATCAAGGAATATCTCTCGCGCGGCACCCATGTGTTCCCGCCCAAGCCGTCGATGAAGCTCACCACCGACACAATTGCTTTCTCGGCCCGCGAACTGCCCAAATGGAACCCCGTGAACATCTGTTCCTATCATTTGCAGGAAGCGGGAGCCACGCCCGTGCAGGAACTCAGTTTCGCATTGGCGACGGCCATCGCCGTTCTTGATGCGGTGAAGGCATCGGGCGAAGTGAGTGACGGGGAATTTCCGCAGATCGTTGGAAGGATCTCTTTTTTCGTCAATGCCGGAATAAAATTCGTGACAGAGATGTGCAAGATGCGCGCGTTCACCGACTTGTGGGACGCCACCTGCAAGGGCCGCTACGGTGTTGAGGACGAAAAACATCGCCGCTTCCGCTACGGCGTTCAGGTGAATTCCCTCGGCCTCACCGAGCAGCAGCCCGAAAACAATGTCTACCGCATTTTGCTTGAGATGCTGGCCGTGGTGCTGTCCAAGAACGCCCGCGCCCGCGCCGTGCAATTGCCAGCATGGAACGAAGCCTTGGGGCTGCCCCGCCCATGGGACCAGCAATGGTCGCTGCGCATGCAGCAGATCGTGGCCTATGAAACCGACCTTCTGGACTATGCCGACATTTTCGATGGCTCCACCGAAATCGCAGCCAAGGTCGAGGCCCTCAAAGCGGAAGCCACGGCTGAATTGAAAAACATAATCAATCTTGGCGGCGCCACCTCCTTGCAGGCTATCGACTACATGAAGCGGTCGCTGGTCGAATCAAACACCACGCGCCTCAAGGCAATTGAAGCTGGTGACACCAAAGTTGTCGGCGTGAACATTTTTACCTCAACTGAAATATCGCCCCTCTCGGCAAATGAAGGCGACAGTGTAACAACGGTTTCCGAAAACATTGAGTTCGGCCAGATTGAAAAACTCAAAGCCTGGCGCGCCCGGAGAAACAAAGCCGCCGTCAACGAAGCACTGGCAGCTCTCAAACAGGCCGCCACCCAAGGCCACAACATCATGGAACCCTCAATCGCCTGCGCCAGGGCAGGCGTCACCACCGGCGAATGGGCCGAAACCTTGCGTCAGGTCTATGGCGAATACCGCGGACCCACCGGCGTCAGGCTCGTCATGCGCGGTGAAAATCCAGCGTCACTTTCCGGCCTTCGCGCCCGCGTCAAAGTCCTGGCACAGGCCCTGGGCGAAACCCCGAAACTTCTGATGGGCAAGCCCGGCCTCGACGGCCACTCCAATGGCGCTGAACAGCTGGCCACCCGCGCTGCCGATTGCGGCCTTGAAGTATTCTACGACGGCATCAGATCGACACCACAACAACTCGTCGAAAATGCCAAGCGGCAAAAAGTCCACATCATCGGCCTCTCCATCCTCTCTGGCAGCCACGTGCCGCTCATCCGCGACATCATGAACCGCCTGCGCCAGGCGGGCCTCGAAAATATTCCAGTGGTGGTGGGCGGAATTATTCCAGCTGGCGACACCAACATCCTCAAGCAGCTCGGCGTCACCCGTGTCTATACTCCGAAGGATTTTGATCTGAATGCGATCATGGGTGATCTTGTGGGCTTAGTCGAAGCTGGACATTGACGGTCTGAGAGTATTTGAAATGAAAATTGGACGCGTTCTGCTTTATGTCAAAGATGTCGAAAAGGTAATTGCACAAAGTTGATGGCTATGTTTTCGCAAACGGGAAAGACCCCAACGACAATCCTATTTCAATCTCAAGCCGTGCCTTTCGCAAAGCGACAGCAAACTGGGTTATCGATTGATTTCATTCCGCGCTGCTTGCGTTAGAAACGCAGAGCGCGTGAGCTTGCGTTGCCTAGCTGCCATGTCAATAGCTTTCAAAACACCACGCTCCATGGAAATATTGGCAGACACAACCCTCCCATCATTTTCAATCAAAGGAACTGAAATCAAAAAAGCCCCTGCGGCCAGATCGGCAGCGATATCCGTTTCCGCAATAATATCTTCAAGACCGCGAGGCACAGGAGGCACGGCATCCTCGGCCCACAAGCTCAGGGCTTCAGTTGCATTGCCTATAACATGGTCCATATCATCGGAAGCCGAATAGCAGCCTGGCACGTCAGGAAATTGAACTCCGTATGCGGAGTCTTTATCCTTGTGAACGAGGCCAATGTAGTAAGTCATGATATTCTCCTCAAATCCATCCAGCTTGCTTTGCAATTGCCTTTGCAGTGCCAGTTGGCAAATCCTTCTTTGGATGCGGAACGATCACAGTAATTGAATCTTTTCGAAACTTATGGTGAGAGCCAGCTACGCTAATTAATTCGAAGCCCTCATCTTTAAGCCGTTTGACAATCTTTCTACTGTCACGTTCCATGCGCAAATATATGCGCAAATTTACAGGGTGTCAATGGAACGACTCGATGACCAGGCTTTACCCTTCCTTGACTTCTCCCCCCGCCTTCCCTAGAAACCCCCAATCGCTGCTGGCCGAAAGCCTGCAAGCGAGCCATGCGCTGCCTCCGGCAACTCGAAAAGACCTGTAATATCAGGAACTAAAGCCCGCTGTTTCATGAGTTTGACAGCGGCGCCAAAGGGCGCGAGGAATGAAAAAGGTCATGAAATGTACGCAGTCATCAAGACTGGCGGCAAACAATATCGCGTTGCCGCCAATGATAAAATCCTCATAGAAAAGCTCGAGGGTGCCGCTGGCGACCGGGTGAGCTTTACCGATGTGCTCATGGTTTCCAATGGTGGAACTGTTGATATCGGGGCCCCCATGGTTGCAGGCGCAACTGTCATCGGTGAAATCGAAAAACAGGCCCGCGGGCCCCACATCATCATTTTCAAGAAGCGCCGCCGCAAGCATTATCGCAGGCGCAATGGCCACCGCCAGGATCTGACGAGTGTCACCATCACCGAAATCCTCACCGGTGGCGCAAAGCCCGCAGCCAAGGCCAAAGCCAAGGTTGAAACTGCGCCTGTTGCCGCTGTTGATGCCGCTCCTGCGGCCGAAGCAGCCGTAGAGGCAAAGCCAAAGAAGGCTCCCGCCAAGCCAAAGAAACCCAAAGCGGAAAAGGAGTAATCCCCCATGGCCCATAAAAAAGCAGGCGGATCGTCCCGCAACGGCCGCGATACCGCAGGACGCCGGCTTGGCGTGAAGTGTTTCGGTGGCGAAAACGTCATTGCTGGCAACATCATCATCCGCCAGCGCGGCACCACCTGGCATCCCGGAACCGGCGTCGGCATCGGCAAGGACCACACGATTTTTGCGACGATTCCCGGCACCGTGAATTTCCGTGGCACCAAGAAGAACCGGCAAGTCGTTTCGGTTCTGCCCATGAAAGCCGCTGAATAAATAATCGAACGGCCCCATTGAAAAAGGAGAGGCAATCCACCTCTCCTTTTTTCGTTTACGCAGTACAACTCACCTAAAAAACCATGGCGACGTAGCGGGGCACCAGTTTCTTGCAGCCCAGCCCGCCATTGTGCTTGGATGCCGCAAGCTTAAGATTGCCATGTGACAGTTTTACGGCCATTTGAAGATGTTTCAGGCCATATTCGACATTGGTGGAAGCGTTCAGCAACTTGGCGCAATTGCCCCTGAAGCCTATTCCCTTGGCGGTGGCGCATTTCAATTGGTACACACCATACTCCCCGGCGGCCCCCCGAATATTGGCATTATAACCGGATTCAATCTTGGCGATGCGCAGCGCAAACCATGGGGGAACCCCATAGCGCGGCGCCATCTTCTTGATCAAGGTCACAACATTTTCCTGTTTGGCGGAAAGGTCTGTTCTGTATTTGGAACCAGCCTCCGCATTTCCTGTGAATATAGTTGCAGCAAATGTCGCAACGGTGAGTCCTGCAATAAGTCTATTTTTCATTATTATCCTTTTGAGTTTCAAAAAGTCATCCGAATTAAACTGGTAATACTATTGTGGAGACTCTTTTGGCCGGAAAGTGCTGGGGGATAAACTAGCCTAATGTGACCATTATGTGGCAGCGCACAAAATTTGCTGCATTGCGGCAGACCCTAGGAATTGAGCTGGCGACAGGCTAGAAGGCCCCATGAAATTTCTTGACGAAGCAAAAATCTATGTGCGATCCGGCGATGGCGGAGCGGGAGCCGTGTCATTTCGCCGCGAAAAATTCATTGAAATGGGCGGCCCCGATGGCGGCGATGGCGGCAATGGCGGTGATGTCTGGGTGGAAGCGGTTGAAGGCCTCAACACCCTGATCGACTATCGCTACCAGCAGCATTTCAAGGTGCGAACCGCAACCCACGGCATGGGACGCCTGCGCTCCGGCGCAAATTCCGAAGACATCGTGCTGAAAGTGCCCTCTGGCACAGAAGTCTACGAAACCGACAATGAGACCCTGATCGCCGATCTGGCGAAGACGGGTGATCGTGTCCGCATTGCGCGCGGCGGCAATGGCGGCTTTGGCAATGCCCATTTCAAATCCGCCACCAACCGGGCGCCCCGCCACGCCAACCCCGGCATAGCGGGCGAAGAACGCTGGATTTGGTTGCGGCTAAAACTGATTGCCGATGCTGGCCTGCTGGGCCTGCCCAATGCCGGGAAATCCACCTTGCTGGCCGCGGTGTCAGCGGCCAGGCCAAAGATCGCCGATTATCCCTTCACCACCCTGCATCCGCAGCTGGGCGTTGTGAAAGCTGCGGACAACAGTTTTGTACTCGCCGATATTCCCGGCCTCATTGAAGGCGCCAACGAAGGGGTGGGTCTTGGCACCCGCTTTCTCGGCCACATCGAGCGTTGCGCCGTTCTGCTGCATTTGATCGATGTGACCGGCGATGATCTTGCAAGGGACTACCGCATCATTCGCAAAGAACTGAAAGACTACGGCCCCGAGATCGGGAACAAGCTCGAAATCATCGCTTTCAACAAAATCGACGCCATCTCTGAAAAAGACCTCGCCAGGAAACTCGCGGATTTCAAGAAACGCCTGAAAAAAACACCTATCCTGATGTCAGGTGCCACGGGTAAGAATGTTGACGACACCATGAAGCGCCTGCTGACAGTCATTCAAGCCCATCGCAAGGCCGAACGCGCGCATGACGGGCCCGGAATTGAGGTAGAGGCCTGGCGTCCATGACATCGCTTCTGCAATCCGCCAAGCGCATTGTTGTGAAAATTGGCTCTGCCCTTTTGGTTGATTCCAATACGGGCGCTGTCAAAGCGCGTTGGCTTGCAACACTGATCGACGATCTGGAAAAAGCCAAAGCACGGGGCGCTGATATCATTGTGGTGTCGTCCGGCGCCATCGCGCTTGGCCGCCGCTCATTGGGCCTGCCGGCCGGCAAATTGCGCTTGGAAGAAAGCCAGGCCGCCGCCGCCGTAGGCCAGATCGCCTTGGCGCAAAGCTGGTCCGAGGCGCTGGCCATCCGCAAAATCGTGGCTGCCCAAGTGCTGGTGACTTTGACAGATACAGAAGAGCGCCGCCGCCACCTCAATGCGCGGGCAACCCTTTCGACACTTCTGGCCCAGGGTGCGGTTCCAGTGATCAATGAGAACGACACAGTGGCCACGTCCGAAATCCGTTACGGCGACAATGACCGGCTGGCGGCGCGCGTTGCTTCCATGATGTCCGCCGACTGTCTCGTGCTGTTATCCGACATTGATGGCCTCTACACGGCCCCGCCTGAAAAGCCCGGATCAACTTTCGTGCCCCTCGTCAAGGAAATCACCCCCGAAATCGAAGCCATGGCAGGAAAGACCATTTCCGGCCTGGGAGTGGGCGGCATGATCACAAAAATCGAAGCGGGAAAAATTGCCCTGAGCGCTGGCTGCAACATGGTGATCGCGTCAGGTCACCAGGACCACCCCGTGCGACGCATCGTGGATGGCGAGCGCTGCACCTGGTTTGTGGCGCCCCTGTCTGCCCTCCAATCACGCAAGCGCTGGATCGCCGGAACCCTGCAGCCGGTGGGCTGCCTCGTCGTTGATGATGGCGCGCAATCAGCTTTGGGCAGGGGCAAAAGCCTGCTGCCAGCGGGCGTCAAACAAGTCACCGGAAATTTCTCCCGCGGCGACACGGTGAGTGTCGTCAATCTCGAGGGCCAGGAAATAGCCCGTGGTTTGGTGGCCTATGATTATTCAGACGCATCCCGCATTGCCGGATTGAAATCTGCTGATATAGAAAAGACCATCGGTTTCCGTGGCCGCGATGAAATCATTCACCGCGACGATTTGGTGATGATAAATGGCGAACGCTAAAACCATGCTGGAATTGGGCCGTGACGCCCGCGAAGCGGCGCGTATCCTGGCGTTGGCGCCAACCGCCCAAAAGAATGCGGCGCTCAAAGCCATGGCCCAGGCAATTCGCAAGTCCGCTGCGAAAATCATTGTTGCAAACCAGGCCGATGTCTCCGCTGCAAAATCAAAGGACTTGAAAGAGTCCTTCATTGACCGCCTGACACTGAGCCCGGCGCGCATCGAGGCAATGGCCAAAGGCCTTGAAGAGATCGCAGAACTGCCCGATCCCGTAGGCGCCACGCTCAGCGAATGGACACGGCCCAATGGCATGAAAATTTCGCGCGTCCGCGTTCCGATCGGCGTCATTGGAATTATCTTTGAAAGCAGGCCAAACGTGACAGCCGATGCCGGCGCTCTTTGCATGAAGTCCGGCAACGCGGCAATCCTGCGCGCCGGCTCCGACGGGTTTCGCTCATCCACCGTGATTGCCGAAGCCCTGCAGCAGGGCCTTGACGCAGCGGGGCTGCCCAAGGCCTGCATTCAGATGGCCCCCACCACGTCGCGCGAAAGCGTTGGAGAAATGCTCTCGGGCCTCGGCGGCGCCATCGATGTGATCGTGCCAAGGGGTGGCAAAAATCTGGTGGCGCGCGTCCAGGCCGAAGCCCGCATTCCGGTCTTCAGCCATCTCGAAGGCGTCTGCCATGTCTATGTCGACAAGGCGGCGAACCCGGAAATGGCGAAGGAAATCGTCCTCAACGCCAAAATGCGTCGCACCGGCGTGTGTGGCTCCGCCGAAACAATCCTGGTTGACCGCGCCGCTGCCGACAGGAACCTGAGGGCAATCATCCGCGCACTGATTGATGCGGGCTGTGAAGTGCGGGGCGACGCCGATGCGCAAGGGGCTGACACGCGGGTGAAATCGGCGAGCGAGGAAGACTGGTCAACGGAATACCTGGATGCCATCGTTTCACTCAAGGTAGTGGATGGCGTTGAAGCTGCGATGGCCCACATCGCCAAATATGGCTCCCAGCACACCGACGCAATCGTCTCCGATGATGCGGCAACGGCTCTCAAATTTCTCAATGAAGTTGACAGCGCCATTGTGCTTCATAACGCGTCCACCCAGTTTGCCGATGGCGGTGAATTTGGTTTTGGCGCCGAAATCGGCATCGCCACAGGCAGGCTCCACGCCAGGGGGCCGGTTGGCTTGGAGCAACTCACAACATTCAAATATCAAGTGCGTGGTTCGGGACAAATCCGCCCATGATAAAACCGCCAATTTTTGGCAAAGGACAGCGCATCGGTCTTTTCGGTGGCTCATTCAACCCCGCCCATTACGGCCACTATATGGTGGCGCTTTACGCCAAGAAGCGTTTGCAGCTCGATTGGGTATGGTGGCTCGTGTCACCCCAGAACCCGCTGAAAGACCCTCATGAAACCGGCGACTATGCCAAACGGCTGGCTTTCACCAAACAGATTGCCAAACACCCCCGCTTCGTGGTGACCGATATTGAACACCAGATAAATTCCCACAACACTGCCCAAACCCTGCAGGCCCTTGGCCACACGATGAGCCAGGCGAATTTTGTCTGGATCATGGGAGCCGACAGTTTCGCCAATTTGCATCGCTGGCACAACTGGACCGATATTCCCGATGCTCTGCCATTGGCGTTTCTGGCGCGCCCCGGCTATTCCGTGCGCGCCTTGAGCGGCCGCGCCGCGCTCCGCTACGCGCTGCGCCGGGTTCAAACCGACTTTGCCGCCAAGTTGGTAAACCGTAAAACGCCCGCCTGGGTGTTCCTCCCCATGCCCCTGCGGCCCGAAAGTTCAACTGCAATTCGCAACTTGAACCAAAACCGGTGAAGTTCTAAAATATTGCCCGAAACCCATAAAAGGACAAAACTCTGAAAAAGCCAGCTAAGAAAGCTATCGCCAAATCCAAATCGGCGAAATCAGCAAAACCCGCCTCTTCATCAAAACGCCCACCGAAGACCGCGGCTGAACTCAAAACCATCATGATGGCCAAAGTGCGCTTTGCCGAGAAAGCCAAGTCAGGCCTGCGCGGCAAAACCACCTCCAAGGTCAAACCCAAAGGCAAAGCAAAGCCCGCCAGGAAGGTCAAACCAGCGCCAAAGAAGAAGCCGGTCGCAAAAGCCAAGGTCGCCGCAAAGCCAAAAATAGTGGCCAAACCAAAAACCAAACCAGCGGTGAAACTCGCCGTTGCCGAAAAGCCAAAACTGCAAACCGACCAGACAATTCTGAGCATCGTTCTGGCCCAGCTTGAAGACGCCAAGGCCGAAGATATCATTTCAATCAGTCTTGATGGCAAGACCGCCATTGCCGATAACATGGTTGTGGCCTCTGGTCGCTCAAACCGCCATGTGGGTGCCATCGCCGATCAGGTCGTTGACAAGCTGAAAGCTGCCGGTCACCGCAACATTCGCGTTGAAGGCATGGACCAGTGCGATTGGGTGTTGGTGGACGCAGTCGACGTGATCATCCATCTCTTCCGGCCAGAAGTTCGCAGTTTCTACAATCTGGAAAAGCTCTGGTCAGAACATTCGCCTCAAGAGCCGACTGCTGCTTAGTCCATGCGGCTGCAGGTTCTTGGCATTGGCCGTTTAAGGGCAGGTCCGGAAAAACTTCTCGCCGACGACTATCAAACACGCCTGGAAGGCCTCGGTCGCAAGGCCGGGATTACCAGGGTCACAGTCACGGACTTTGCTGAGTCCCAGGCGCAAACCGCTGGCCTGCGGCAGGATGAAGAATGCAAGCTGCTGATAGCGGCCTTGGCTCCCAAGGCCCAGACGCTGGTGCTGGACGAGCGTGGAAAACCCCTGGCCAGCGAAGATTTTTCCAAGCTGTTGCAACGCCACCTCGACCAAGGCACGCAGGATTTGGCATTCCTCATCGGCGGGCCAGACGGCCATGCAGCCGAAACCCGCCAAAAAGCCCACCAGCTCATCTCATTTGGCCCCATGACCTGGCCCCACCGGCTGGTGCGGGTCATGTTGTTTGAACAAATTTACCGGGCAGTCACTATTATGGTAAATCATCCCTATCATCGGCCATGAGTCGATCACCCGGGAGCCGCAATTTCGACAATTGCCTCCTCTAACAGTGGTTTCAATGATGTTCTGGCGGGCACTGGCAGTGATGATGATTTTGGCATTTGGCGCCGCCAGGGCCGAAACACCACCGCTCCCCGAAACCGAGCTTGGCGCCGTGGAGCAGGAACTCGCCACTTCGACCGCCGCCCAGCAGAAAATCCAAAGCGAGGTCGCCGCCGCGCTGGCCGAACAGGACGCAATCTCAACCAAGCTGATTGATTTGGCCAACATCATCCAGGGCCAGGAAACCGCTGTCAGCGCCATTGAAGAGCGCATTCTGACGCTCCGCAAAGAGGCCATAGTCATCCGCGCCGACTTGGCCGAAAAACAGGATGTGATGTCCGAACTTCTGGCCGGGCTGCAAAGGCTGGAGCAGAACCCGCCGCCGGCCCTGGTTGTCGAGCCCCATGACGTGCTCGCAGCTTTGAGAGGCGCCATGATGTTTGGCGCGATTGTGCCTGAATTGCGGGCAGAGGCGGAATTGCTGGTGGAAAAGCTTTCCCGCCTTGATCACGTTCGCGTGGGCATCGAGGCCGAAAAAACCGCCCTGGCCCAGAATATCGCCGGTCTCAAACTGTCACAAATCAAGCTGGATCAGCTCGTTGCCCAGAAACGGCGGCTCGTGTTCGATCATACTGGAAAATTGCAGAGCGAACAAAAGCGCTCGATTGAGTTGGCTGACAAGGCGAAATCCCTCAAGCAACTGTTGGCCGGCCTCGCCGCCGCCCAAAAACTGGCCGAAATTGAAAAATCAAAACAGGACAAGGCTTTGGCAGCTGAAAAAAAGCGGCAGGAAGCGGCCCTTTTCAAGCCTTCCCTCAAGTTTTCACAAAGCCGGGGAAGGCTGCAATATCCGGCCCAGGGCCAAATTATCAAAGCTTTCGGCGCCGATGACGGGCTGGGGAGCTCCCTGAGAGGCATTGCTGTCGCAACCCGCAAAGCGGCCCAGGTCACAACCCCCGTGGATGCCCTCGTCGAGTTTGCCGGCCCCTTCCGCTCCTATGGCCAGCTCTTGATTCTGAATGCAGGGGGAGGCTACCTTGTGTTAATGGCTGGCATGCACGATATATCAACCGGTATAGGGCAGTCGATAAAAGCTGGTGAGCCGGTAGGCACGATGGGAGAAGGCCCTTCTTCCGTCACTTTGTTGGGCGATCAGATGGAAGAACCCAGGCCTGTGCTGTATATTGAATTCAGGAATAACGGGGGCGCCATTGATTCGGCCCCCTGGTGGATTGGTGGAATGAAAGAGGCGCGTAAATGATGATGAATAACAGAATGAAGTCTTTTGGCCTGGTTTTGGCGGGTGCCGTTTCGGCAACCGTCCTCTGGCATGTCTTTGATCCGGCAACCGCCGCGACAAAAGCCGACTACTACAAACAGCTCAATCTCTTCGGCGATGTTTTTGACCGTGTCCGGGCCGACTATGTCGAAAGTCCCGATGAAGCCAAGATGGTGGAGGCCGCCGTCAACGGCATGCTGGCTTCCCTTGATCCCCATTCAAGTTTCATGAACGCCAAGCAGTTTGAGGACATGAGCGTCCAGACCAAGGGCGAATTCGGCGGCCTCGGCATCGAGGTCACCATGGAAAATGGCGTCGTGAAGGTCGTGACACCGATTGATGACACGCCAGCCGCCAAGGCAGGCATCATGTCCAATGATCTCATCACCAGGATTGATGGCGCGGAAATTCAGGGCATGACCTTGAACGAGGCCGTTGAAAAAATGCGCGGTGGCATCAATACGCCCATCACCCTCACCATCCAGCGCAAGGAACAGGCGGCATTCGACGTGAAACTCATCCGCGACCGCATCAAGGTGCAGTCGGTGAAGTACAGTCTTGAAGGCGATGATATCGGCTATCTGCGCATTGCGTCATTCAGCGAGCAAACGCAGGAAGGCCTTGAGAAGGCAATCGCCAGCTTGAAGGCAAAATTGGGCGACAAGGCCAAGGGCTATATTCTTGACCTTCGCAATAATCCCGGCGGCCTGCTGGACCAATCGATCTCCGTGTCCGACAGCTTCCTCGACCAGGGCGAAGTTGTTTCAACCCGCGGTCGCCATGCCGACGAAACCCAAAGGTTCAGTGCGCAAAAAGGCGATCTGACCGACAATAAGCCCGTGGTTATTCTGATCAATGGCGGCTCGGCCTCCGCTTCTGAAATCGTGGCGGGCGCCCTGCAGGACCACAAGCGCGCAACCCTCATCGGCACCCGCTCATTCGGCAAGGGCTCGGTTCAAACCATCATCCCATTGGGAACCGAAGGGGCGCTGCGGCTGACAACGGCGCGTTACTACACGCCCGCCGGCCGCTCCATTCAGGCCAAGGGCATCGATGCTGATATTGTGATTGAGCAGCCATTGCCGCCCGAACTGCAAGGCAAGAATGTGTCAACCGAAGGCGAAGCAAGCCTCAGGGGCCACTTGACCAATGAAGGCGGCGGCGATGAGGGCGGCGGATCCTCCGCTTATGTGCCGGAGGACAGAGCCAAGGACGTGCAGTTGAAAGCCGCCATTGATTTCCTCCATGGCGTCAAGGTTGTGAGCAATGTGAAGCCCGCGGACACAAAGCCTGCCGGAGCAACAGATAGCAAATCGACGAACTAAGGCGCGACTGGCGGTTTGCAAAGCTCTTGGTCCGCGTTACACTGCGGCCATGACCGAAACACGGAAGATTCCGAAAGATCTTTATGATCTCGCCAGGGTTCTCGGACGTTGGGAGAGCGAGGGCGGGGCCACGGAACTGCCGCGAGGATCGGAACCCGGGCAAGACAGCGCGCTTCTGACGGCTGAGGAGCGTATTTTGCGGTGTCTGGGCGCTGCGGTTATCCTTCAGTGGAACGATCTCCCCACGGAAATACAGCGGGACCTCTTCATGGACGCGGCATCCATGAGTGACCCCGAGCGGCGCTTCCGTTTGAAACAGCAGATCGCGCGATTTCTTCATGAACACAAGGATGACACTTAGCCAGTTTGCGGTCATGGCCGCTTTCAAGCCCCACATGGTCGGCGCTCTACGCGCGCTATTCTCCCGGAGAGGAAAAGGCGGGCTATGCATGGGGTCTGGTTGCCGGCGAGCAGCGTCTTATCTTGACCGTGGCGATAATTTTGGGCGGTTACATCGTCGATCACTACTCATTTAACGCGCTGTTTACCGGCATGGGCGCAGTGCAGGTCATCGCCACGCTCTATCTGGCGCGGATTTTATGGAATTCGCCAGGACAATGAGTGGCCCAAGCGAGACCCGGTGTGCGCAATTTTCACGATCACGCCCCACGCCCAGTCACTGGGTTCAGTGCGCATGATTCGTGGCCCGTTTGGGGAGCTTGAATCACATCTCCGGCGACATCATTAATGGCGAACCGCCAGGGCCGGCATAGCCCCTTGAGCGGACATGTCGGAACCGATGAGAATGGCCCATTGCGGACTCCAAACACAGGACTAAATCCCTGCAATCGAAGCGCAAGCAACTTGCACCTACATTTGTTAATCACACCCGTGCCCAACGGAACCTTTGGTGCATCATTCACGTTACGAGGTCGAGGCAGGAGTTGCGCCTTTGGTTCAACTTGATCCGGCCCCCGTCCCCGCGTCCGGGATTTGGACGCCAGGAGTTACAGCCATGACAATCACACCGACGCGAGCCGCGCTCGCGCTTTCCGCTTTTATGTTTTCGGCAGTCGGCGCCCAGGCTGCCGTGCTCACCGCGCAGAACGGCATGACGCTTTATGTTTTTGACAAGGACAAGGGCGACCAATCGGTTTGCTATGACGACTGCGCCGTAAACTGGCCGCCGTACGTCGGCACGGCCGACGAGAAGATGCCCGACGACTGGAAGCTTGTGAAGCGCACCGACGATACCATGCAATGGACCTATGACGGCAAGCCTGTCTATTTCTACAAGGATGACAAGGCCAAGGGTGATGTTACTGGTGACGGCAAAGGCGGCGTCTGGCACGTCATCAACGAGTAAATACAGTTTCAAGGCCTTAAAGACCACTGCCAGCACCGAAGATTTCCAATCATCGGTGCTGGCCTCGTTATTTACAAAAAAATGGGAGGGCGGAATGCTCGAATTCAAACTGAATGGAAAAGATGTTTCCGTAGACGCGCCGCCAGAAGCGCCGCTTTTGTTCGTCCTCACCAATGACCTGAACCAATATGGCCTGAAATTCGGCTGTGGGCGCTCCCAATGTGGTTCCTGCACGGTGTTGATTGATGGTGAATCGGTCAGATCCTGTGTGACGCAAGCGCAAGCCGCCATTGGCCGGTCGGTCACCACCCTGGCCGGGCTGCTGGAGGAGGGCAAACCGAACAAGCTGCAGCAGGCTTTCATCGATGAGCAAGCCGCCCAATGTGGCTACTGCATCAATGGCATGATCATGGAGGCGCAGGCGCTTCTCGACCTTAATCCCCATCCGACCGAATCGGAGGTGCGGGATGCGCTCGATGACAATCTCTGCCGCTGCGGGACGCACAACCGAATTGTCCGCGCCGTCCTGCGCGCTGCGAAGGAGGCCTAAATCATGAACGCTCCTTTTTCAATAAACCGTCGTCACCTTCTGCAACGCGCCGGATTCCTGGCGCTTTGCTTTGCCATTCCGCTTAATCCAGCGCGCGCCGCCGAGCTTCCGGGTGACCTGAAGGACACTCCGGTGCTCAGCGCCTGGCTGCGCATCAACGCCGACGAAACGGTCACGCTGATGATCGGCAAAGTTGAACTCGGCCAAGGCAATGTCACCGCAGTGGCGCAGGTCTGCGCCGACGAACTCGCCATTGATATGGCGCGCCTTAAAATCATTTCCGGCGACACGGAACTCGTTCCCAATGAAGGCGTCACCGCCGGTTCCCAATCGATGCCGAACTGCGCTCCCGCCGTTCAGCAAGCCTCTGCCGAAGTCAGGGAAATTCTGCTCGGCCTCGCTGCCACGAAACTCGGCCAGCCTGCTGACGGAATGAAAATCGAAGACGGCACGATTACGGCGGCCAATGGCAAAAGCGTTACCTACTGGAAACTCCTCAGCGGCAAGGAGCTGGAGCGCGAAGCGACCGGAACGGCGAAACTCCGCCCGATTTCCGAACACCGGTACATCGGAAAATCAATTCCGCGCCTGGATATTCCGGGCATGATGACGGGTGCGGCGGTTTACGTGCAAGACATGAAGCCAAAGGGCACGGTTTATGGCGCGGTTTCGCGTCCGCCGACTTACGGGGCCAAGCTTACCGAGCTCGACACAACGGCCATCAAAAAGATGCCGGGGGTGATTAAAGTCGTCCACAACGGCAGTTTTCTCGGCATTATCGCCGAGCGCGAGGAACAGGCGAACGCCGCAGCCACAGCGATGGGCAAGGCAGCGAAATGGAAAGTCGATAAACTTCCCACCGGCACTGAAGGCATCTTCGACTGGCTGACGAGCGCCAAGTCAGACGGCAAGGAAATTCTGACAAAACCCCGGAGCGGAGGACCGGCGCCTGCGAAAGTTCTCAAGGCCACTTACTTGCGGCCCTATCAAATGCATGGGTCTATTGGCACATCTGCCGCCATCGCCCAGCTTGGCGACGACGGGGTGGTGACCATCCACACCCATAGCCAGAGCGTCTTCGATACCGGCGAGGCCATTGCCGAGCTGCTCGGCATTGATAAAAAGAAAGTCCATTGCATCCACGTTCAAGGCTCCGGCTGCTATGGCCACAACCTGGCTGATGACGCTGCCGCCGACGCAGCCCTCTTGGCCGTCGCGGTGCCGGGCAAACCGGTGAAGCTCCAATATACCCGCGCCCAGGAGCATGAATGGGAGCCCTATGGGTCCGCCATGGTGATCAAGACCGAGGCTGGTGTCGATTCCTCCGGCAATGTGCTGGACTGGACACTCGATCTTTGGTCGACCTCGCATGGCACGCGGCCCAATGGCAAGGCCGGCAATTTGCTTTCCGGCCTTTATCTCAAGAAGCCGTTCGAGCAGCCTGTACCGGAGAATGGCGGCCCACCGAATTATTCCGCAGACCGGAACGCCATTGCCTTTTACGAA
>JANMHO010000052.1:0-1940 GCA_031375195.1 Rhodobiaceae bacterium | reverse complement strand
CGCCATGGGGCTGGCCGCGGACGCAGGCGCTGGAACGCCGCTGCTCATTTTGATCGGCCTTTCAGTTGGCGCCGTCTGCGGGGCCTTCAACGGCTTTCTCGTGGCCCGTATCGGGCTGCCTTCCATCGTGGTCACCATCGGAACCATGTCCCTCTTCCGGGGCATCGCCCAGGTGGTGCTTGGCGACCAGGCCATCACCAAATACCCGGCGGCGTTCCAAACCTTGGGGCAGGGCTATCTTGTCAGATGGCCGCCCATCCCTTATTCCTTCGCGCTGTTCCTGCTGCTCGCGGTGATTTTCGCGTTCGTTTTGCATAGAACAACATTGGGCCGAAAATTCTACGCCATGGGCAACAATCCCGTCGCCGCGCAATTTTCCGGCATACAAGTCAATAAAATGCGCTTCTGGCTTTTCGTGCTGACCGGAACCTTGGCGGGCGTAGCCGCTGTTTTGCTTACCGCAAGAATAGGCTCAACCCGCCCCAACATCGCGCTGGGGTGGGAGCTTGAGGTGATCACCGCCGTGATCCTCGGAGGCGTTTCCATAGCAGGTGGCTCCGGCACCATCCCCGGCGTGGTGCTTGCCGTATTTATCCTGGGATTGGCCACCTTCGGCCTCTCCCTCATCAACGTCCCCGGCATTGTGATTAGCGTCCTGCTCGGCCTGTTGCTAATAGCTTCAATCGCCGTGCCGATAGTGGTGCGGCGGCTGATGAAGAAGAAACCGGCTTGAGCCTATGAAACAGGACGGCGATCCAAGCTTCCAAAACCTGACCGCCGAAATAAAATCATGCGCCATTTGCAAGGGCCATTTGCCTTTGGGCCCAAGGCCGGTTTTCCAGATTCATCCGGCTGCGAAAATCCTTGTGGTCGGCCAGGCGCCGGGCAGGCGAGTGCATGAAACGGGAATTCCCTTCAATGATCCAAGCGGCGTTCGCCTCAGGCAATGGATGGGGATTGATGAAAACATCTTCTACAACCCGGAACAAATCGCCCTGCTGCCCATGGGCTTCTGCTACCCCGGAACCGGGAAATCCGGCGACCTGCCGCCGCGCCCAGAATGCGCAGAAAAGTGGCGCGCGCGAATTTTGAAATCGCTCGTCAACATCAAGCTCACCCTCGTCATCGGGCAATATGCCCAAGCCTGGCATTTGAAAGACCAACAGCAGGCAACCCTGACCGAGACTGTGAGAAACTGGAAAGACTACGGGCCAAATCTGGTGCCATTGCCCCACCCCAGCCCGCGCAACAACATCTGGCTCAAGAAAAATCCGTGGTTTGAGGAGGAATTGGTTCCGAAACTGCGGCAGCGGGTATCCCATGCGCTATGAAATGATGCTGCCGCGCCAGATCAGAACGGCCATTCAGGAAAACTGGCCTGTGGTTCTGCCCCTTGGCGTGCTGGAATATCACGGCGAGCACATGGCTGTGGGGATGGACACGCTGGCCGTGGTCAAAATTCTGGATATCCTTGAAACAGAAATGAACCTCGTCATCCTGCCACCCTTCTATTATGGCGCGGCGAGTTATGCGGTGGAACCACCTGAAGGCAATGGCTCCCTCCATGTGCCAGCCCAGGTGCTGTTTCCCCTGGCGCAGGAGGTGTTCACGGGCCTCCTGCGCGTGGGCTTCCGCAACATCCATTTTTTCATCCACCACCAGACAGAAAATTTCACCGTGGGGATGCCAACCGACCTCGCCTTCAAATTCGCCGCGCGCCAGGCGATCTTCGCATTCCTTGAAAAGCAGCGGGGCGAGGGGTGGTGGGGCAAGGCGGAAATGGCCGACTACTACGCCAAGCAGGGCAGTGGCGACGACCCCTTCAACTGGATCAAGGGCCACCCGCTGATGACGCCCGAGATCATCAAGAACTATCCCTTCGACCACGCAGGCCAGGGCGAAACATCGCTCATGCTGGCGCTTTGCCCGCAGGCCGTGGA
>JANMHO010000025.1:0-1723 GCA_031375195.1 Rhodobiaceae bacterium | reverse complement strand
GTTCGCATAAAACGCCAAGCGGGAGAGATCGGGGGCAGCCCCGGCGCCGAAGGAGCAACCGCCCCGGAAACTCTCAGGCAAAAGGACCGCCGCGTTTTCTGAACTCTGGAGAGCAGATGGCGTTATGCCCATCTCACCGTAGGAGCAAGTCTGGCTATGCCAGATGAAAACTCTCAGGTTTTCTGACAGAGGGGGCAGGCCAGGCGCCAGTTATCTGCAGGGCTTGTCATTCATTGTCAGGAGCCTAAATGAGCGAAGCAACCATTCAACGAACTGCCCTTTACGCGCAGCATGCGGCGCTTGGTGCCAAGCTGGTGCCTTTCGCAGGCTATGAAATGCCGGTGCAATACCCAACCGGGATTCTCGCGGAGCATAATTGGACCAGAACCAATGCCGGCCTGTTCGATGTCTCTCACATGGGGCAGGCGTTCATTATTGGTCCCGATCAGGCAACGACAGCTGCGGCCATGGAGATATTGGTGCCCGCCGATATCGCGGCCCTGAAACCCAAACAAATCCGGTATTCGCAATTCCTGAACGAGGAAGGCGGCATTCTCGATGATCTGATGATTACGAGAGCGGCCTACCCGGGATACGAAGGCTGGCTATATATCGTGTGCAATGCGGGCCGCAAGCGCCAAGACTTCGCCCATCTTGAAAAACATTTACCGCCTGTGGTCACCTTGAAGCGCGGGGAGGGCATGTCCCTTATAGCACTCCAGGGGCCGAAGGCCGAAGCCGTGCTGGCGCGAATCAATCCCGCCGTGCGCGAGATAGCTTTCATGAGCTATGAGTCTCTCGATTTGGCTGGCATCACCGCCCATATATCGCGTTCGGGTTACACCGGCGAAGATGGCTATGAGATTTCAATCTGGGACAAGGACGCCGCCAGGCTTTGGCAACTCTTGCTCGCCGAACCAGAAGTCAAACCCATTGGCCTCGGCGCGAGGGACTCCCTCCGGCTTGAAGCAGGCCTCTGCCTCTATGGTCACGACATTGACGAAACGACCAGCCCTGTCGAAGCAGATCTGCTCTGGTCAATTCAGAAGCGCCGCAGAACCGAAGGCGGCTTCATGGGGGCTGCGCGCGTGCTGAAAGAAATTGCCGGTGGCCCGGTCCGCAAGCGTGTCGGCATCAAGCCCGAGGGCCGGGCGCCTGCCCGCGAGGGAACCGTCATCACGGATATGGCAGGCCGCCAGATCGGCGTGATCACATCCGGCGGGTTCGGCCCAACGGCCAACGGCCCCGTGGCCATGGGCTATGTTGAGGCCGATTTTTCCAAAGCAGATACTGCCGTCCAGCTCGTGGTGCGTGGCAATTCCATGCCCGCCCAGGTCATTTCACTTCCGTTCGTCCCCCATAATTACAAGCGCTGAGGAGCAAACAAGATGCCAGTTAAATTTTCACAGGATCATGAATGGGTGAGCGTCGAAGGAGACATAGCAACCATCGGCATCACCAATCATGCGCAAGAGCAATTGGGCGACGTGGTGTTCGTGGAATTGCCGGCCATTGGCAAGAAAGTCGCGAAAGGCGGCGAGGCAGCCGTCGTCGAAAGTGTCAAAGCCGCCAGCGAAGTCTATGCGCCCGTCACCGGTGAGGTCGTTGACGTCAACAAGGAACTCGAAGGCGATCCGGCTTTCGTCAACCGCGGTGCCGAAGGCGATGGCTGGTTCATGAAAGTCAAGCTCTCAAACCCCGCCGAGCTAAACGACCTCATGGA
>JANMHO010000432.1:0-4554 GCA_031375195.1 Rhodobiaceae bacterium | reverse complement strand
TTTGTGTAGTCCTGGGTCGGCTTTTTCAACATGGCGCGGGTGGGCGCTTCTTCCACCAGATTGCCGTAGCGCAGCACCATAATGCGGTGCGCCATCTGGGCGACGACCGCCAAATCATGGGTGATATAGATGGCAGCCGTGTTGAACTGCTCGACGATATCGCGCATGGCGGCCAGCACTTCCACCTGGGTGGTTACGTCAAGGGCGGTGGTGGGCTCATCAAATATGATCAGGTCGGGGCGGCAGGACATGGCCATGGCGGTCATGGCGCGCTGCAACTGGCCGCCTGACACCTGATGGGGGAAGCGATCACCAATTGTATTCGGATTAGGCAATTGCAAACGCTTATAGAGATCGCGGGCATCGGCCTCGGCCTTTTCGCGCGTCATGATGTTGTGGGCCACGGCGGTTTCAACGGTCTGGTCGATAATGTGATGAGCCGGATTGAACGAGGCGGCGGCACTTTGGGCCACATAGGCAATGCGCGATCCCCAAAGGGCGCGACGCTGTTCCTCGGAAGCCGCAATAAGATCCATGCCGTCAAACATGATGGTGCCGGCACTGATACGGCAGCCGGGCCTGGCAAAGCCCATGGCCGCAAGGCCAAGGGTGGATTTGCCCGCACCGGATTCACCAATGAGTCCAAGAACCTCACCGCGCTTCAAGGTCAAATCGATGCCCTTGACGATCGGGTTCCACACGTCATCGCTATAGCCGTCGATCTTGAGGCCCTTGATGTCGAGCAGGGTTTCGCCCTTGACGCGTTTCTTATCAGTGATCATCGGGAAGCCCACCTGTTTTATGGAGGAACCAATCAACTACGAAATTCACCGCAACGGTGAGAAGCGCGATTGCCGCAGCCGGATAGAGCGGTGCTGGCCTGCCGAAGCTGATCAGCGACTTGCTTTCAGCCACCATTGAGCCCCAATCGGCGGTGGGCGGCTGAATGCCGACACCGAGGAATGAAAGCGCGGAAATTGTGAGAAACACGAAGCAGAAACGCAGACCAAATTCCGTAATGAGAGGCGGCAGGATATTGGGCACAATTTCCTTAAACACAATCCAGCCCATGCCTTCGCCCCTGAGCCTTGCGGATTCGACATAATCCATCACAACGGAGTTCAAGGCCACGGCGCGGGACAGGCGGAAGACGCGGGTGGCGTCGAGCAGCGCCAGAATGAGGATAAGGTTTAACGGGAAAGCCCCGAAAATCTCGGGCCATGGATTACTTTTTCCCAGCACTGCCAACATCATCAGCGCAAAGATTAAAACCGGAATAGCAAGAAACGCGTCCACAACGCGCGAAATACCCTGATCAAGAAAGCCGCGCTGCAAAGCGGCAAGCACACCCAGAGAACCGCCCACCATAAAAGATATGATCGTGGTGATGAGTGCAATGCCAATGGTGTTTCGCGCTCCATAGATAAGCCTCGAGAGCGTGTCACGTCCAATTTGGTCAGTTCCCAGCCAGTTTTCTGGGCTTGAGAGCTGATAGGCCTTGCCGACGATTTCCGACTCGCCATAGGGCGCAAGCAGGGGGGCAAATATGGCGCAAATGGCATAAAACAAGATGACGATCATGCCGAACCAGGCGGTCAATGGCGCAGTTTTCAGGTTGCGTCGGATATTCTTCATGACGGAGCGGCGGGCCTTGATGACGCGGACAGGCGGTGTGGCTGTGTTCATTTTGGATGCAACAATCTTGGATTGGTTACAATTGAGACGATGTCGGCCAACAGGTTGAGCAGGATGTAGGTTGCGGCAAATATCAGGGCACAGGCCTGGACAACCGGCATATCGCGGCTGGACACGGCATCAACCATGAGCTGGCCAATGCCGGGGTAGACGAAAACCACCTCAACCACCACCACGCCCACCACGAGATAGGCAAGGTTGAAGGCGATAACGGTGGCAATGGGCGCCCAGGCATTGGGAAGCGCGTGATGCCTGATGACATCGGATTTTGAGACCCCCTTGAGCTGCGCCATTTCAATGTAGGGGCTTGCCAGCAGGTTGATGATCGCGGCCCTGGTCATGCGCATCATGTGGGCGATGATCACCAGCGTCATGGTTATGGCCGGCAGTGCAGCCCGGTAGAGATGCTCGACAAATGGGGTTCCGATGCTGACTGTCGAGTTGGGGTAAAACAGCTTCAGCTTCACGGCGAAAACGTAAACCAAAATATAGGCAATGAAAAATTCCGGCATGGCAATGGCTGTCAAGGTGACAGAATTGACGATGCGGTCAAACCAGGAATTGCGGTAGAGCGCCGCCATGGCGCCGAGCAGGAGAGAGAGCGGAACGGCGATAAGGGCCGCCATGGCCGCCAAAAAGAAGGTGTTGTAAAGGCGCGGCGCAATCGTGGCTGCGACATCGCGCTTCATGCTGCCGCTCAGGCCAGAATATGACGACCCGAAATCGCCCTGCACAGCTTTGCCAATCCATTCAAAATAGCGGACGGTGGCGGGGCGGTCGAGGCCGAGGTCACGCTTGAAGGCCGCCACGGTTTCCGGCGTGGCGCTCTGGCCGAGGACATTTTCGGCGTAGCCGCCCGGCAGCATCTCGAGCGACGAGAATATGATCACCGACACGGCAAGCAGCGTAACTATGCCCAAGCCCAAACGTTGCAGAACAGTTCTCAGAACTGGATGCATTCATCCCCCTTTTTGGGCTTCTTTTTTGGCCCCGTTTTTTTAACCCTAGCAGAACGGTAAAACACCGCCACAAAAAAACCGTATGGCGACATGCGACCCATTGCGACAGCCGAGCGACGAATTGAACATTTCAAATTCTCATCATGCCCGCGCTTGGCGCGGGAATCTTCTCAGGAGCCATGGCGATGACCGGGTCAAGCCCGGTCATGATGAGAAGGGGGAACCGCCCCTATTAAAAAAGGCCCCGCCGGATTTCCGGCGAGGCCCGTGATCAAATCAGCCGCTTGCGGATTACGCCATCCACCAACGTTCAACCATGTAGCCGCCGTCGCTGTCCTGGTCCGAGTTCAACTCGCCATGGGCCACAGCTGTGCTCAACGCGCCGACGAAGTTGTAGAACATCAGCACAACCTGGCCGCCGTCATCATGAACAATCTGCTGGGTTTCGGCATACATGGCAGCACGCTTTGTTTCATCGAGCTCGCTGCGGGCCTGAACCAGAAGTTCATTGAAGCGCGGGCTCTTGAAATGCGTATCGTTCCATGGCGCGTCGGCTGCAAGCGAAATGGACAGCATCGTGTCAACCGTGGGACGGCCGCCCCAATAGCACATGCTCCATGGCTTCTTGAGCCAGACGTTGGACCAGTAGCCATCATCCGGCTCGCGGATCACATTGATCTCAATGCCCGCCGCCTTGGCGCTTTCCTGCATCAAGGCAGCTGCATCCAGGGCGCCGGCGAATGCGGCGTTTGGCGGACATGAGAAATCGACCTTGAGGTTCTCAATGCCGGCTTCCTTCAGGATCGACTTGGCCTTTTCCGGGTCGTAGGTATGCTGCGGCTGCGGATCGATGGCATATTTCATCTGCGAGCCGATGGGATTGTCATTGCCTACCTTGCCGTAGCCATACAGCACCTTGTCCACCAGTTCCTGGCGGTTGATGGCATATTTGAGGGCCTTGCGCACGGCGGGATTGTCGAAAGGAGCCACATCACAGTGCATCGGTGCTGTATAGGGTGTAGGACCGCTCTGGTTATAGATTTCCGTATTCGGCGCGCTCTTCAGCATGTCGATGGTCTTGAGATCGGCACGATCGATGAAGTGCACTTCGCCGGAGAGATAGGCGTTGGTGCGTGCCGCCACATCGGAAATGGTCAACATTTCGATGGCGTCGAACCATGTGTCCTTGAAGTAGTTGGGATTGCGTTCGCCGACCAGCTTCACCCCGGGTTCATAGGACTTGAGAATATAAGGTCCTGCGCCAATGCCTTTTTCCCATTCGATCTTGCCATCTGTAGAGGGGTAAATCGACAGGTGGTAGTCGGTGAAGCCGAATGGAAGATCGACATTGCCAGAAGAGAGTTCAATAATCACGGTGTCGGGGCCATCAGCCTTGACGCTTGTTACGCCCGGGAGATATTCCTTCGCTGGCGATTTCGAGTCCGGACCGATGTGATAGTTGATGGTGGCCACGACATCGGATGAATCGAGGGTCTTGCCGTTGTGGAAGGTAATGCCCTTGCGGAGCTTGATGACCCACTTCTTGGCGCCATCGGATGGTTCGAATGACTCGGCAACATGCATGGTTACTTCGCCCTTGGGATTAAGCTGGGTGAGCGGCGCGCCCATGACCGATTTGCCGAACTGAAAGTTAAATCCGTTGGTCCAGGTGGCGGGATCCAGCGAGTCGGTGGTCGAGCCATGTCCGGAGCCGTATATGAAGGTACCGCCCTTCTTGGGTTCGGCGCGGGCGGCGGTTGCAAACATGGTGTTGGCAGCGGCGGCGGTGATGCCAACCGATAGCGCGTAGCTCATAAAATCACGGCGTGACAGCTTGCCCCGGCCGACAGCCTTGGCAGCCTGTTTCAATCTCATTTCAAATTCAGTCATGTATTCTCTC
>JANMHO010000428.1:0-4242 GCA_031375195.1 Rhodobiaceae bacterium | reverse complement strand
TTTGACGAATGTCTCGATCACCTCCGGATGCTGCTTCGCCCAGGCGAGGTTCGGCTCGGTCATGAAGAGGCCAGGACAGATGGCGTTTACAGTGACGCCGCGCGGCGCCCAGTCGGCGGCCGTGGCGCGGGTGAAATGAATAACCGCCGCCTTGGCGGCTTCATAGTGACGCCCGCCGATGCCGCGATTGGCGATGAGGCCGCTGATCGAGGCGATGCTGATGACGCGCCCCTGCCCTCGTGGCAGCATCGCGCCGCCTATAATCCTGGTGCACAGGAAGACATGCGTCAAGTTGAGATCAATGAAGCTTTGCCAAGTCTTGAGGTCGGTATTTTCGATCGCCACGTCGAGATTGCGACCGCCCACATTGTTGACCAGGATGTCGATAGGCCCGGCCTCCACCAGCACGCGGGCGCACAGGGCCTCGCAGGTGGCGGGGTCAGCGACATCGCCGGCGAAGGTCCAAACCTTGCGTCCGCGCTCGCGCACTTCGGCTGCGGTCTTTGCAAGCGCGTCTGGATCACGGGCATTCAGCACGATGTCAGCGCCTGCCTCCGCCGCTGCAAGCGCGATGACCCGGCCGAAACCGCGGCTGCCGCCGGTGATGAACAGGCGCTTGCCGTCCAGGCGAAATCGATCGAGCACATTCATGAACGGCACTCTAAGAGTATTGCATCACTTGATAGTATCCCGCCGCCCCTCTGTCGAGGCCCTGTGTTCCGTCGCTGCAGGATGTCCGTTGCAGGGGTGCAATTTTTGTGTGACTATTCGGCTGTCCTTTAAGCCAAAACTACAAACACCAAACAGGGAGGAACCGATGACAATACGAAAAGAACAGGAATATATCCTGCAGGAGGCATCACGCCAGCAATTGCTGCGGGGCAGCATCGACAGGCGTGAATTTCTCACGCGAAGCCTGGTGGCGGGGCTGGGCCTCGCCGGGGTTGGGACCGTGGCCAAATCTGGCATGGGAACCGCCTTTGCCCAGGACCGGCCGCTGACGCCGACCTTCTATCAGTGGATCCAGGACCTTCATCCCAGCATCCCGGCGGTGAACGCCAAGTTCCCGGGCGTAAACTACCAGATAGCGCCGGTCGAAGGTTTCGGCATCGAGCGTTTCGTGGCCGAGGCCAAGAACAAGGAAAGCACCTGGGACGTCTACGTCGGCCAGACGCCGTTCGTGGAAATGTCGGCGATGATCGAAGCCGATGTGATTGAGCCATGGGATGATTATATCCCGAAGGATATTCTCGACGATATTATTCCCTCAATCCGTGATGAATGCACGATCAACGGCAAGCTCTATGGCTGGCCGTTCCTGCTCGATGTGATCGGTAGCGGGTGGCATTCTGGTCTGACAACTAAAGCCGGCCTTCCCGATGCATCGCCAGCGACTTGGGATGAATATTTGGTCAGCGCCAAAACCATAGTCGACTCCAAGGCTGCACCCTTCGGCGCCACTTTCGACGCCCATGGCTGGCGTTCCTTGGTGCCCATGGCCCACAGCATGAGCAGCAAGGTGTACACCCCGGAAGGCCTGTTCGACTTCACCAGCGATGCCGCGATCGAAGCGCTGATGCTGATGAAGAAGATCATGGCGGTATCGCATCCCGATATTCTGCTTGAGGGGAGCTCGGACGGCGGCGTTAACGGCACTCCCGACGAGGTCGCCTGGGCCGCCCAACGCGTCGGCTATTATACCAAGTACTTTAACTCGCCATTGCGTTTTGCCGCTTATTGGGACGATCCGAAAGCCCTGCATCTGGGACCGCTGCCGAAATTCGCCAATGGCGAAGGCTCGACGGTATTCTGGACCACCGGCTCCGCCCTGTTCAAGCACGGCAAGAACAAGGAGAAGGCGGCTGAATATCTCCGCGCCCTCACCTATGACGCTCAGATCTGGAAGGACTCGATCGTGGGTACCGAGAGTGGCCATCCCGGCCAGTTGCCGCCCTACAAGTCGATCTACTCGGGTTGGGATGCCAACAAGCCGGATTGGATGCCCGGCTTCGTTTCGCTGGTGCGTGGCCAACTCGACCAGGCCAAGGCAATAAACAACCACCTCTTCGGATTGCAACAGTTCGTCATCGGCAGACCAATGTGGGAGGCCTATCTCAAAGGCGAGGAAGCCGATCCGAAGGTGGCCATGCAAAAGGTCGTCGAGGCGGTCCAGGCCGAAATGAAGCGCGGTAAATAAACGGGCATGATGGCCGGACCAGCGGCGGGCCAACCGCTTCTGGTCCTCGCCCAGTTGTGAGTAAATTGACGAGGAGGATTGCCAGGCATGAGTGCGGTCGCGATGCGGCTTGACGACAGGATGGCCGACCGCGTGAGTCTGCTGCGCCAAGACATGACCACGTGGTTGTTCCTGCTGCCTGCGGTGATTTTCTTCGTCGGCTACCAAGCCTACCCCATATTCCGCGTGCTCTGGATCAGCTTCACCGACTACGAGTTCCTGACCAACGAGCCGGCGCGCTGGATCGGGTTCGGCAACTACGCGGCAGCGCTCAGCGACCCCCTGATGTGGGCCAGCCTGTGGCGTGCCGCGCTGTTCACGATCATGTTCCTGCCCGGAACGATCATCCTGCCGCTGCTTCTGGCCATTCTCGTCGACCGGGTGACGGACCAGCGTCTGGCGGCGCTCTACCGCGTCGTGCTGCTGATACCTGCGGTGATTCCCAGCACGCTCGTGTTCGTGCTGTGGAAGTGGATGTATAATTTCCAGAGCGGCCCGATAAATCATTTCCTGGTCGACACGACCGGCCTGTTCACCTTGCAGAACGCCCCGCAGTGGCTCGGCGGAACACCGCTGACCTTGCCATCAATTGCGATCATGGAAGTGTGGTGGGGTCTCGGCTACCATACAATATTCTTTCTCGCCGGCCTCGCCGCCATCCCCAAGGATCTGCCTGAGGCGGCCCGCATCGACGGCGCGAGCGAATGGCAGGTGTTCTGGCATGTGACCAGGCCCCGGCTGGCGCCGATCATGATGATACTGGTCGTTCTGCGCTTTGGCACAGCCATGGCGGTGATTGACGAGTATCTCATATTCGGCGGTTTCAATCGCGACTCGCCCACCTACACCTGGACCATCTTCATGTATGACCAGGCCTTCAAGCTTGGCCTCTGGCGCCAGGGCTTTGCCGCAGCTATCGGCATGATAGGAGCCGTTGGGATGATGTTTGTGATGGTCTTCCTGCTTCGCATTTTCCGTCCCAGAGGCTGACAGTGGACACACAATGACACATGAGATTGTTCATTCCCCGCAGCCACAGGCGGATGGCTGGTTCAGGCGGAACCGGAATATCATCATCCGTCACGGCGTGATCAGTTTCTTCCTGGTGGTCATCCTGCTGCCGCTGGCTTGGGTTCTCATGATGTCAGTCAAGTCGCTGCCCGACGCGATGCGCGGCAACTTCTGGCCGCGGAAATTCGACTTCACCCACTACAGCTATGTCTTCCAGAAGATCGAAACGCTGCCCGTCAATATGTTCAACAGCATTTACGTGACCGCAGGCACCGTGCTTTTAACCACACTTTGTGCCGTGCTCGCCGGCTATGCGCTGGTTCACCTCAGGCCGCGCGGCGGCGGCATCGTTGTCGCGGCGCTGCTGGTTTCGCTGTATTTCCCGACCCGTGTGGTCTCGATTATCAGCATCTATGAGATCCAGAACTACCTGGATCTGATCAACAGCACGACCGGGCTGATCCTGCCCTATGTCACCCTGAACCTGGCGATCAGCATTCTGATCATGCGCAGCGTGTTCCAATTGGTGCCCCACGAGGTGATCGAGGCGGCGAAGGTTGATGGCGCTGGTCCCTGGCGGACCCTTTTGACAATCGCGCTGCCGATGGCGAGAAACGGCCTGGTTGTCATCTTCATCGTCAATTTCGTCACCGCATGGGGTGAGTTCCTGCTGTGCACGACGCTCACCAACGACCAGAACGCCCGCACCATGCCCGTCGTGCTCGCCGGGGCCCAGGGCGGGCTTGGCCAGTGGTCATGGCCAAACCTCGCCGCAGTCTATGTCATCGTCGTGATCCCGGGCATCGTGGCCTTCACCTTCGCGCAGAAGCTGTTTTTCAAGGGCCTGATGGAAGGCGTGGTGAAAGGTTGATGTCCTTGGTGGGCGCAGTAGGACTCGAACCTACGACCCGCTGATTAAGAGTCAGCTGCTCTACCACCTGAGCTATGCGCCCGCCCCAAAAGGACGTATGGCCCCGCGTCAAGCAGGGCCAACG
>JANMHO010000065.1:0-3730 GCA_031375195.1 Rhodobiaceae bacterium | reverse complement strand
GTGACATCGGCCTTGATCGGAGCCAGCAAGCCGGAACAGATTACTGATTGTGCCGGCGCATTGGGCAACCTGGATTTTTCTGCGGCTGAACTCCACGAGATCAATCAGGTCGCGGCATAGTCAGGAGTTGCTGGGCCAGGTATCCGCCAGGGTATAGCTTTCCGGGAAGCGTGCTGGGGCCGGGCACATATGGGAGGCAGCCGCTGATCGGGCTGCGACCAGTGGTGGCGGCACGTGCGCCAACGGCCGCGTCACGCTGTCCTTTCATCATGGGTGCAATTCATGGGTGGCTGTATTTGTGTCTCAAGACACATTTCCCGGAACCGGCATGCGGTTTAGGCCCGAAGCGCCCCGTGGGCCGTTGCCTCCTGTTGGCGTTTTATCACGTAATATTTCAGCGGACCTGCAAGGTTTTTGAAGATGCCATTCATCTCCTGTGCTGAAACGGGCCGGCCGAAGTGGAAGCCCTGCACCTCTTCGCAACCAGAAATCGTTGCAAATTCCAGATGCTCGCTATTTTCCACACCTTCCACCAGAACCGGCACCCCGAGTGCGGAACCCAATCCTATGATCGTGTGAAAAATTGCATCTGCACGGGGATTGCTTCCAACAAGTTGAATGAAAGACTTGTCAATTTTTATACGGTCAAATGGGAACGAATTCAGCAGGGATAGCGAAGAATAGCCAATTCCAAAATCATCCATGGCAACGGAGATTCCCAGGGCCTTTATCTGGCGAAGATTGTGCAATGCGCGATTGAGATCCTGGACCAGGGCGGTTTCGGTGACTTCGAGTTCAAGGCGCGATGGCGCCAAACCCGTTTCCAGCAGGGTGGATCGAATGGAAGCGATAAGGCCGGGTTGGCAGATGGCCTTGGCGGAAATGTTAACCGCGATTCGCGGGACCAAATTCCAATTGACCATTGCCCGGCATGACTCGCGGAGAACCCACTCGTCTATTTCGCAGATCATACCGCTTTCCTCGGCAATCGGAATGAAATCAGACGGCGGCACGATAATCCTGCCGGCGCTTTTCCAGCGCAGCAGGGCTTCAAATCCTGCAAGCTCGCCGGTGCCTGCCTTGAACTGGGGCTGATAATGCAGCAGGAGTTCGTTATTGGGGATTGCCAATTTCAGATCGCGGGCCACATTTCGTCTGTTGCGGGCCATCTGGTCCATGCTCGGATCAAATATGCACACGGGCCCGTCGTCATTGGCCTTGCTGCGATACATGGCAATATCGGCATTTGAGAGCAGATCCTGACGATTGCGGCCCTGATCAGGGAACAACGCAATGCCCACGCTGATGTTTGGCTCGATAATTCTTGCCGCCCATTCGAGGGGCTTGGCCATATTTTCAACCACGCGAGTTGCAAGCTCAAGAGCCTCCGCGGCACTTGAGCCTTCTTGAATGACGATAAACTCATCGCCTCCCAGTCTCGCGGCATACTCTCGTTTCGAAAGCAGGTCCGTTAGCCGCGTCGCAGCCGTTTTCAGGAGATGATCGCCCGCGGCATGGCCCATCAGGTCGTTCACTTCCTTGAAGCGGTTGAAATCAAAACTGAGAATGGCGACGCCCGTGTTGGAGATTGCCGCTTTCTCCAGGCAGGAGTCCAGATGATCATTGAAGGCCAAGCGGTTTGGCAAGCCCGTTAAAGTGTCCTGCATGGCAATCATGCGGATTTTCTTCTCCGCAAGCTCACGTTCTTTCAATTCATCCACACGGGCGGTCACATCATGAAGGATCAGCACCGAGCCGCCTTCAGGAAGGACTGTGACGTGCGCCTCGACGATCAAATCGCCAACGTGGATATCTTTCTCCACGGAATCCAGGGCATGCGCCACCAGCCTTTCAAGCCGGACCAAGTCTTCGCCGTAGACTGATTTGGTGAACTCCCGGTGCCGCGGATGCGTGTCCTTAATGGCTTCGACGCCTTCAATCGACTTTGCGAATTCATGGAACCGCGGGTTCGTGAGCGATATGCTTCCGTGCTGGTCAAGCACAGCGACGCCTGAGACTGTGCTTTTCAAAACGGCTTGAAGCAGCCTTTGTCTTTCACTGTGAGCCATGGCGTAGCGCACTGCCCGGTCAAGCACATCGGGATTTATTGCAGCCTTTGGAATAAAGTCTGACGCACCCGCCTGCAAAGCGGCATTGTCGATGATGTGATCAGTAATGCCGGTAAGCAGGATAATCGGCGTCTCAATGCCTGCCGCACGAACATGATTTATGAAGTCAATGCCCGTCAGGTGGACCAGGCGGTAGTCGCTGAAAATCACATCAAAGGAGTTATGTGACAGGATGCCCATGGCGGCAAGCGATGACGTGGCTGTGGTCACGCTGTAGCATGTTCCCTCAACTTCGCGCAACGCTTCGCAGATCAGATAGAGGTCATCCTCATCATCATCAACGACAAGCAGCTTTGTCCCCTGGTTCCGGCCCATTTGCGGGCTATCCGTTCACAGGTGAAATGGGTTGGCAACAGTTCAGCACGATCACGCAACTTTCCGTGGCGCTTCGACAGCATTGAGCCGGACATTCTTCGACAGGAGAAGCTGGCGAATGTCGCCAAGCTTCCGCAAGCTGGCAATTTCCGGCATGGTAAAGCGCACATGAAAGGCGTTCTCCATGGCAAATACCACCTCAATGTGGCGCAGTGAATCCCACTTCGGGGTGTTCTGGGCGTTTGATTCATCCGAGAGCGTCGACGGGTCGACGCTGAGGATTTTTCCGACCAATTGATAAAGTTGCATGGTTTTCTCCTGTTTTTATCCTGATGATTACGAAAATATTCTCCGGCGCACCGCTTCCGGCCAGCGCCTTTCGTCAAAACCGTGTTGGGTGAAGGCGGCGAGTACCCAGCGCTCGATGCCAAGGCCAACGCAACCAGTCTGGGCCGGTTCGCCATCCGCGCAGGTGAAGCCAAACCGTTTGCCGAAGAAATTGCCGTGCAAATTGATTGAGCCGCAGGCGAGCATTTTTTGGCTGCCATCGTTTCCCATCGCCGGAATTTTGATTTCATTCTTCACCTCTTGGGCCGCCTGCCAGAATTTTTTGGCGGCAGACACGGTTGCGAAGAATGGATCGGTTGCGGTTTGCACCTGGCAGTCAATATCAATGAAAGAGGCAAGCTGTTCAACTATTGGCAGGGCTTTGGCGCGGCACGCGCGGACATAATTTTCGTTGCCCACGAACACCAGTTCGCGCACGTTGAATTCATACAGCCGGTCAAGTCCATTGATGTTGCGCGATTCGTAGCGGAAGACGCGGCCAAGCCAGGTGTAGCACTGGCCTTGCTTGAAGGATTGGCCCGTCAGTGTGGGGTAGCAGGGGAAGCAGGCCGCCGGATTGAGGCACATGCCATCGATATGAATGTGCTCTTGGTGGGGCATGAGGGCGCCTTCCGAACAGGAATTGGCCCGCCTGAATTCCTCGATGGCATCGAAGTCCTCGATCACATTGCCAACAAAGGTCACGGCATTTGGATGGGAGTCAAAGTAACCGCATTTGTGAAGCGTATCCGCGTCGATCATGGCAGGAAAATGCGCTTCCTTGGCGCCATAGGCCGCAGCATAGAGGTCACCGGATTTCTCGTTGATCAGCTGGGCGAGTTTCAAGACCGGGCCGCTATAGGCGACCTGGCCCTTGCCGTAGTCATGCATCCAGCCACGCTCAACCAGCCCTTCATTGACTCCCACCTGATAGGGGCCGGTGTCCTTGCGTTTTGTAT
>JANMHO010000061.1:0-13707 GCA_031375195.1 Rhodobiaceae bacterium | reverse complement strand
GAAGACAGCCCCTTGGCCATGGCGACAATATCCGGCTCAAATCCCAGGGATTGGAAGCCCCACCAGTTTCCGGTGCGGCCAAAGCCACAGATAACTTCGTCGGCAATGATCAGGATGCCGTATTTTTTGCAGATGCGCTGCACTTCCGGCCAATAGGTTGAAGGGGGAATGAGAACGCCGCCAGCACCCTGAATAGGCTCGCCAATAAAGGCCGCCACATTGTCAGGCCCAACCTCAATAATTTTCTTTTCCAGGTCGGCGGCGGCGTCCAGCCCGAATTCTTCCGGCGTTTTGTCGCCCCCGAAGTCGAACCAGTGGGGCTGTTGAACATGGTGAAACCCGGGAAACAGGGTTCCCCCCTGCCCCTGCATGCCGCTCATGCCGCCCAGATTGACCGCCACCATGGTTGAGCCATGATAGCCCCGGGTGCGGGCGATGAAATGCTGGCGGTAGGGCTTGCCCTTGAGTTTCCAATAGTGGCGCACAAATCGCACGATGGTGTCATTGGCCTCGGAACCGGAATTGGTGAAAAAAATGTGCTGGAAGCGCTTTGGCAGAAGCGAGGATATTTTCGTCGCCAGCTCGGTTGCCGGCACCGTGGTGGTTTTGAAGAAGGTATTATAATAGGGCAAATCCAGCATCTGGCGGTAGGCCACATCGGCCAGTTCTTTTCGGCCATAGCCAATGTTTACGCACCACAGACCCGACATGGCGTCCAGAATCTTGTTGCCCTTGCCATCCCAGATGTAAACACCGTCGGCCTGGGTGATGACGCGGGGGCCGCCTGCCGCATGAAACGCCTTGTGGTCGGTGAAGGGGTGAAAATGATGCGCAATGTCGTGTTGGACGACTTCAGCGATATTGATGTTTTTGGGGTGTATGGTCACGGTTGATCTCCAAGCTCTAAATCCAGCGAAAACGCGGCAAAATTGCGGTTTGGAGAGAGCGCTACGGCTTGAAACCGATGCGGGCGCAATTAACCATGACTTCGTCATGGAGGGAACGTGTCGAAGATGTCATGTGACAGCACATGGGCGAAAGCATACATTTTTTATGACACTCTTGCAACATGCCGCGAGCCAGTGATCTTCCCCTTGCAGAAAGGCTTCTATTGCTTTCTTATTGCGGTGCACAGGGAAGGCACCCAAGGCGATGAGTTATAACGAAATGTTTGCTGCCGGCGGCGCTGTCCGCCCGCCCTATGCCCGGGTGGAAAAATGGCTCAAAGGCCTGCGCGCGGATGATGTTGAAAGGGCTCTGCGCGAGTCCGAGTCAAGGTTTCGCAAACAGGGCATAACCTTTGCGGTTTATGGTGATGACGAGGCCTCGGAACGCATCATTCCGTTTGACATCGTGCCGCGCATTTTTTCCGCGAGTGAGTGGCGGAAATTATCGGCTGGAATTGAACAGCGCGTGAGGGCGATCAACGCTTTTCTGCATGATCTTTATCACCGTCAGGAAATCCTGCGCGCTGGCCGCTTGCCGCGCGAGGTGATTATTCAGAACGATGCCTTTGTTCCGGAAATGGTTGGGGTTAATCCGGCAAGGGGAATTTACGCGCATATTCTGGGCATCGATATTGTTCGCGTGGATGAAAACGAGTTTTACGTTCTGGAGGACAATTGCCGGACACCTTCAGGTGTTTCATACATGCTCGAAGACCGTGAAGCGATGATGTACCTGTTTCCCGAGCTGTTTGCGCAACAGCGCATCGCACCCGTTGAGAACTATCCGGCCATGCTGCGCAAAACGCTCGACGGTGTGGCGCCCGCATCGACAGAAAGAGAACCGGTCGTTGTGTTGTTGACGCCGGGCATTCACAATTCGGCATTTTTTGAGCATGCGTTTCTGGCCGATGAAATGGGCGTTGAACTTTGCGAGGGGAATGATCTTTTTGTATCTGATGGCTGGCTTTACATGCGCACCACGCAGCGCCCCCGTAAAGTGGACGTTGTCTATCGACGCATCGATGACGCCTACATTGATCCCCTGACCTTTCGCCCGGATTCCAGCCTGGGCGTTCCCGGCATTTTTGATGTCTACCGTGCGGGCCATGTAACGCTGGTGAATGCGCCGGGCACCGGTGTGGCGGATGACAAGTCGATTTATACCTACATGCCGGAAATCATAGAATTCTACACAGGTGAAAAACCGCTGCTCAAAAATGTGCCGACGTGGCGATGTTCAGACCCCAGTGACTTCAACTATGTTCTGGAACATCTGGCCGAGCTGGTCGTGAAAGAGGTGCATGGCTCCGGGGGATACGGCATGCTGGTTGGGCCTACGTCTTCCAAGGCTGAAATTGAAACCTTCCGCGCCAGGCTTCAGTCACGGCCAGCAAATTACATCGCCCAGCCGACGCTGGCGCTCTCCGCCGTGCCCACCTTCACGGAGTCCGGCGTTGCCCCGCGGCACGTTGATCTCAGGCCCTTTGTTTTGTCGGGTGATCAAGTGCGCATAACACCGGGTGGCCTTACGCGCGTTGCCCTCAAGGAGGGGTCATTGGTGGTGAATTCCAGCCAGGGCGGCGGCACAAAAGACACTTGGGTTCTGGAGGATTAGGCGATGCTTGGACGCACGGCATCATCCCTTTTCTGGATGTCGCGTTATGTGGAGCGGGCAGAAAACATGGCCCGCCTTCTCGAGGTTGGCTACCGCATTTCATTGATGCCCGGCGCCATCGAAGGTCACCGCGACGAATGGCGCTCAACGCTCACAAGCGCCGCATGCGACCAAACATATGCGAAGAAGTATTCTGAAATTGATGGCGCCAAGGTTATCCATTTTCTTCTCTTTGATGAAGGCAATTCCTCGAGCGTGAAATCCTGCCTCAGAACGGCGCGCAATAATGGCCGCGCGGTGCGGACCGCGCTTACGCGCGACGTGTGGGAAAGCCTGAATTCCACGTGGAACGAATTTTCGCAGATTGCGCCGGAAAGCATAACATCCGATCGCCTGCCGGGGTTCCTCGACTGGGTGAAGCAGCGTTCCATGGCATTCCGGGGGGCCCTGCTTGGCACCATGTTGCGGACCGACAATTATTACTTCAGTCAGTTGGGCAATTTCATCGAGCGCGCCGATAACACCGCGCGCATTCTCGACGTGAAGTATTTCATTCTACTGCCACGCCCGAGCGATGTGGGAAGCGATATTGACAATCAGCAGTGGGCGCAAGTTCTGCGATCCGTATCGGCCCACCGGGCTTATCGCTGGTTCTACAAGGACAGCCACTATCGCCCCTGGCTGGTTTCGGAATTTCTGATCCTGAAGGAAGAAATGCCGCGGTCCTTGTTGTTTACTTATCAATGGATCAATCTGGCGCTGGATGGGCTTTGTCAGCTCTATGGCAACCGTTATGAATGTCACGAAATCGCCTCTGAAACGTGTCAACGATTGAAGAAAGGCAACATGGAGCAGATATTCCAGAACGGTTTGCATGAATTCCTGCAGGAATTCATGGCGGCAAACAACAACCTGTCCCGCAGCATTGCTGTCAACTTTAACTTTCCGTGACCTGATGCGCCTCCATGTCCGCCATGAAACATTCTACAGCTACGAGGAAACGGTGGCCTATTCCGTGCAACGGCTGTATCTCACACCGCAAAGCCATTCATCGCAATCGATTCTTGAATGGAGAATTTCAGCACCTGGTATCGACAATGCGCTCACCTACAAGGATGGATTTGGAAACCAGGTTCACCTTGTTACATTTCAAAACACTGAAGGGCCAATCAGCATTGTCGCCGAAGGACTTGCGGACGTGACAGACAGCGCAGGGGTCATCAAGAATTTGCGTTGCCCCGCCCCTGATGCGGTGTTCCTGCGCCAGACACAGGCCACCCGTCCAAGCGAGGCTATTTCTGCCATGGCCGCCAGGATTGACAGCACCGGCAAGAGCCGCCTCGACAAATTGCACGCGCTCATGAACGAGATACAAGGAGCTGTGACCTATCGAATCGGCGCTACCGGCGCCGACACAACCGCTGCCCAGGCATTTGCGGCGGGTCAGGGTGTGTGCCAGGACCACGCGCATATTTTCGTTGGCGCAGCACGGCAATGGGGAATTCCTGCCCGCTATGTGACAGGATATTTGGCATTGCAGGATTTCGAAACGGCAACGGCAAGTCATGCGTGGGCAGAAGCACTTGTGCCTGATCTGGGATGGGTTGGCTTTGACCCTGCCAACGGCACCTGCCCCACCGAGCGCTATGTTCGCGTTGCTGGCGGAATTGATGCCAACGGCATTACACCCATCAGGGGCAGCCGCAAGGGCGGCAGTGCCGAACACATGCGGGTGGAAGTCAACGTGGGCATTGCACAACAGTAACGCGGAAAAGGGGGTTGACGGGATGACATATTGCGTGGGGATGCTGCTGGAGGATGGCCTGGTTATGGCCGCTGACACACGCACAAATGCCGGTGTGGACAATGTGGGGCGCTTCAAGAAGCTTCACACATGGCAAAAGAACGGAGAATGCCTCTTTGTCCTGCTGACAGCTGGCAATCTGGCTGTCACGCAAGCGGTCATCAGCCTGCTGAGCGAAGGCACAAAGCCAAAAAAGGCAAAAACTGCTTCGGATAATCTTTTTGCGGCCAAGACGATGTTTCAGGCCGTTCGCATAGTGGGCCGCGCCATTCGGGAAATCAAAAAGATTGATGGCGAGGCGCTGTCCGCATCGGGTGACGCCTACGCCGCAAGCTATATTTTGGGCGGGCAGATCAAAGGCGAGCGGCCACGCCTGTTTCAGATCTATGCCGAGGGCAACTTCATTGAGGCCACAACGGATACGCCGTTTTTCCAGATTGGCGAGCATAAATACGGCAAGCCCATTCTCGACCGTGTTGCCCAGACTTCGATGAAGCTGGGAGATGCGGCCAAGCTTGTGCTTCTGTCATTCGACTCCACGCTGCGGTCCAACCTCAGTGTGGGTTTGCCGATAGATATGCTGACCTATGAGTCCAACACATTGAAGCTGGAGCACACAAAGCGCATCGGACAGGACGATCCCTATTTCAAGATGCTGTCGGCCGAATGGTCAAAAGCCTTGAGAACAGCATTTTCCAACATCGAGGCGTTTGACATTTAGGCGAAAGCCGCCGCCATCAGGCGCTTGGTGTAATCCTCGCGCGGGTTTTCCAACACTTCATCGGGGGTGCCCTGCTCCACCACGCGGCCATCTTTCATGACCATGATGTGGTCGGCCATGGCGCGCACCACGGCGAGATCGTGGCTGATGAAGAGATAGGAAAGAGTGTTGGCTATTTGGAGATTGCGCAGAAGTTCGATGATCTGGCCCTGCACCTGGCGGTCCAGCGCAGAGGTCGGCTCGTCCAGAACAATCAGCCTGGGCTTCAGGATTATGGCGCGGGCGATTGCGATGCGCTGGCGCTGGCCACCGGAAAATTCATGGGGATAGCGGTTGCGCAGTTTGGGATCGAGCTGCACTTCTTCAAGGGCCTGAACAGCGCGTTGATCGCGCTCGCGCGAAGTCATCGAGGGCTCGTGCACCAGCAGGCCTTCAGTTACGATCTGGCCTGCCGTCATGCGCGGACTGAGAGAGCCAAACGGGTCTTGCAGAACAATCTGTATCTGCTTTCGGAGCGGCCGCATTTCCTCCCTGTCGAGCTTTGCGATATCCTTGCCTTCGAAGCTGATTGCCCCCTCGCTCGGCACCAGCCGCAGCAAGGCGCGGGCGAGAGTTGACTTTCCCGAACCGGATTCACCGACGATGCCGATGGTCTGGCCCTGTTTCAGGGTCACCGAAACCCGGTCCACCGCTTTGAGCAGCAACGGCGGACCTGCCATGAAGCCGCCGCCGATTTTGAAGGTTACGCTGACACTGGTGCCATCGAGAATCTTTGGCGCCTTGGCGGCGGGCGGAGCTTTCCGTCCCGATGGTTCGGCATCAAGCAGGGCCTTGGTGTACGCGTGCTTGGGCTGCTTGAAGATGGCTTTCGCATCGCCCTCCTCCACCACTTCACCGTAGCGCATGACGACGACGCGGTTGGCGATGCGGCGCACGATATTGAGATCATGGGTGATAAAGATCATGCCCATGCCGAGACGCTTCTGCAGGCTCGCCATCAGTTCAAGAATTTCAGCCTGGATGGTCACATCAAGGGCCGTGGTGGGTTCATCGGCGATCAGCAGATCTGGGTCATTGGCAAGCGCCATTGCAATCATCACGCGTTGCCGCTGGCCGCCGGACATCTCATGGGGGTATGACCCCATGCGGCGTTCGGGTTCTTGGATTTTTACAAGCTTCATCATTTCGATGGCGCGGGCATTGGCCTGGTCCCAACCGATCTTCTGGTGGTGCATGATGGGCTCGATAAGCTGATTGCCGATGGTGTAAAGCGGATCGAGCGAAGTCATCGGTTCCTGAAAGATCATGGTGATCTTGCGGCCGCGAATGGAGTTGAGTTCCGGCTTCGGCAGGCCAACCAGATTGGTTCCGCGATAATCAGCAACGCCAGCGATGGAACCATTTGAGGCAAGCAACCCCATGATTCCCATCATGAGTTGGCTCTTGCCGGAACCGGACTCGCCCACGATCGCGACAGTTTCGCCGGCCTTCACATCAAGGCTCACGCCTTTCACGGCTTCAACAATGCCGTCGAGAGTTTGGAAATTCACTTTGATGTTTTTGAGGGCGAGGATCGGTTCAGCCATCTCAACGATCCTTCGGATCAAGCGCATCGCGCAGGCCGTCGCCGATGAAATTCAGTGCGAACAGCGTGGTGGTGAGAAAGAAGGAAGGGAAGATGAGGAGCCAGGCGGCACCCTCCATGTTGCGCGAACCCTGACTGATTTGCACGCCCCAACTGGACATGGGTTCCTGCACGCCAAGCCCCAGATAGGACAGAAAACTTTCAAGGATAATCACCTGAGGAATGAGCAAGGTCACATAAATGATGATCGGACCCAACATGTTCGGCACAACATGGCGGAGCAGAATGCCACCGCTGGTGACACCGAGGGCTTCGGCGGCATGGACGTATTCCTGACGCTTCAACGACAGAGTTTGGCCGCGCACAATGCGCGACATATCGAGCCACAACACCGCGCCGATTGCGAGGAACATCAGCATGAAATTGCGCCCGAAGAATACCACCAGCATGATGACGAAGAAAGTAAAGGGCAGCGAATAGAGAATGTCGACAATGCGCATCATGATTTCATCGGTCTTGCCGCCGGCAAATCCCGATACTGCGCCGTAGATGACACCAATCACCACCGCAACGACACCGGCCAGCAGGCCAACCGCCAGTGACACACGGCCGGCAATCAAAGTTCGCGTCAACAGATCACGACCGCTGGTGTCGGTGCCGAAGTAAAAATAGGTTTTCTTGATGGCGGTGCTCATGGTGAGCCTGAGGCCATCATCAGATTTGCTTTCGACTTTGGCTCCTTCGAAACTGTTGGAACGGTCGAGATAGCGCGTCACGCGCTCGTCAATCGACCGGGCGGAGGTGACAGTGACAAGGATGCGCCCTCCCTCTTCCTTCCACTCCTTCAATTCGAGATGAGCGCGCTTTATGGCGGATTTGATTTCAGCGTCAACGGCGTCGGGTCTGGGATAAGGCTCGAAACTGGGCGGCACCCGCACATAGCTTGGATATTGGGTGGAAAATTCATGGCCGGTCAAATTGGGGCCCGCCAGGCACAAAAACACGATGATCACCAAATAGATCGCGCTGCCAATCGCTGCCTTGTTGGCCTTGAGCCTGGCCCAAGCATCGGCCCACAATGAGCGGCCCTTGGCTGAGACGGGTGCGAGGTCAGTCATAGCGCACCCGCGGATCAAGTACGGCGTAGAGCACATCAACAATGAGATTGAACACGATGGTAAAGATGGCAATCATGACGACGGTGCCCATCACCAACGTATAGTCGCGATTTAGGGCTGCATCGATGAAATAACGACCGACGCCGGGGATTTGGAAAATAGTCTCCACAATGATCGAGCCGGTAATCAGGCCTGCCGCAGCGGGGCCAGCGTAAGATATGACCGGCAACAAGGCGCCACGCATCGCATGACGGATCACGACCGAATAGTCGGACAATCCCATTGAACGCGCGGTGCGAATGTGGTGGGCATGCAGGCTTTCAATCATCGAGCCACGCATGAGACGGGCAACTGTTGCCAGCTGCGGAAGTGAAAGCGTCAGAATGGGGCCAATCTTGTTCAGCAAGGCGCCGTCATTCCAGCCGCCGATTGGCAGCATGTGCCAGGTAAGCCCAAATAGAAGTTGAATGAGCGGAGCGATAACGAAAGTAGGAACAGTGGAACCTGCTGTTGCGGTGGCTATTACCAAATAATCAACAAGCTGGTTCTGGCGCAGGGCCGCGACGACACCGAAGGCACTTCCCACCGCCAGAGCGAGGATCAATGCCGAAGCGCCGATCTGGGCTGATACTGGAAGCCCAATACGAAACAGGTCGGCCACTGAGAAATTGTGCAGAATGTAACTGGGGCCAAGGTCACCATGGATCAAATTGTTGAGATAGTACAAATATTGCTGCCACACCGGCAAGTCGAGGTGAAAAATGCGCTCGATGTTGGCCTTGATTTCAGGCGGGATGCCCTTCTCCATGTTGAAGGGACCGCCCGGCGCCACATGCATCAGGAAAAATGAAATCGTAACGATCAGAAACAGCGTCGGAATGGCGGTTAGCAACCGCCGAAGAACATAGCGCAACATCGCAAGGCACCTTGAATAGAAACCGCCCGAGGCAGGGCCCGGGCGGGTTCGGGTTCAGTGATTAATCCTTGCTGACAAAGCGCGAGGGGTGCTTGTCCATCACATTATCGACGAAGCCATGAAGCTTCGGCGACACCACATTGTGGTTGCCGTAGTAGAGTAACGGCATGAGCGGGAGATCCGTCATCAGGATGGCCTCAGCATCGGAAAGCAGCTTCATGCGCTTGGCCGGGTCGGATTCCACCGATGCCTGGTCCAGCAGAGCGTCATATTCCTTGTTGGAATATTCACCGTAGTTGTTGCCGTCACCGGTATGGCCGAGGTTGAGAAAAGTGACGGGGTCTCTGAAGTCGGCAATCCAGCCGGCGCGGGCCACGTCAAAATCACCCTTCTGTTCAAGATAACTGTAGTGCGTCTTGCCGTCGGTGTTGACCAGAGTGACCTCAAAGCCAAATGGCTTCAGCATTTCCTGCACGGCCACCGCTGTGAGTTTGTGGTTTTCCGAAGTATTGTAGCGCAGTTCGAGTTTCATTGGTTTTTCCGGAGAGATGCCCAATTCATCGAACACTTTCTTGGCAGCATCCTCGCGGTCCAATTGCGGCAATTCGGCGTAATCCATGGTGCGGGTTTCATACCCTTTCACACCAGGAGGAACGAGGGAGTAACCCGGGATCATGGAATTCTGCCAAGCCTTCTCGGCCAGTTGCTCGCGGTCGATCACCATTGAAACAGCATTGCGCAGTTTGGGGTTATTCCACGGAGCCTTCTGCGATTTGAATATATAGTAGTAAGTACCGAGCAGTGGAGTGAGATGAATCTGATCGCCGAACTTTGCTTTGAGGTCGGCCAACTGTTCGGTCGGCATATCATTCATCGAGTCGATTTCGCCCGCCTCGTAGCGCTTGATGCCGGCAGCGCGATCTTCGGTGGGAATGTAATTGACCGTTTCAAGTTTCACGTTGGCGGCATCGACAAACTTCGGGTTCTTGACGATCCTGATATGATCGTTGGGGACGTTTTCAGCGAGAGTGAAAGCGCCATTCGAAACCAGGTTGCCGGGCTTTACAAAATCGTCGCCGAACTTGGTGACGTTGGCTTCACTCACCGCGTACATGGCCTGGTGGGTCAGCATCTCGAGGAAATAGGGCGTCGGACCCTTGAGTGTGACTTCGAGCGTCTTGTCGTCGATAGCCTTGATGCCCAGATCTTCTGGCTTGGCCTTGTCGCCGTTAACTTCTTCGGCATTCAGAACCGGGAATGCCATCGAGGCATATTCAGCACCGGTCTTGGGGTCAACCAGGCGGCGCCAGGAGAATACGAAATCCTTGGCGGTGACGGGCGTACCATCGGACCATACGTCGTCTCCACGCAACTTGAATGTATAGACTTTGCCATCCGGTGAAACCGTCCAGCTTTCAGCGGCTCCAGGAATGATGTTGCCCTCGGCGTCTTCAGTCACCAATCCCATGAAAAGATCGCGGAGTATGTTGGCTTCCTCAACGGTGGAAGTCTTGTGCGGATCAAGCGATTGGACATCGCTGTTGGCGCCGCGGTTCCACACGGTATCGGCAAAGGCACCGGTGGCCGTCATCATAAGCATGGTTGAGCCGATGGCCCAGGCTTTGAAATTCACGTTCATTCTTGCATACTCCCTTTTTGTATTTCTCGTTCTATGTCGTCCCGCCAATTATTCTGGCTTGTGGCCCGGATGCTAGCATCGGATTTTGAATTTGTCGCTAGTGGCGTGATGGGATAAGCCTTGGTGAGTTTTGGAGATATTTCTTATGACACTGCGCGGCAAAAATAGCGGCACTCAAAAAGAGCAGACAATTGCGGTGCATGCAGGCGAATTTGTCGATCCGGTGACGCGGGCTTCTTCGCCCAATTTGGTGATGTCCGCGACTTTTGCGCCCACCGACGTGACCGGCTTTTCCGCCCGGGACGAGAAGGATTACGGGGGTTTTGTCTACGGCCGCGTTTCCAGTCCAACGGTTCGCCAGCTCGAGCAGAAATTGGCAGCGCTTGAGGAAGCCGGGGGAGCGCTGTGCTTTGGCTCGGGTGTCGCCGCCAGCCACGCCATTATTGCCGGGCGCTTGAGCAAGGGCGATCACCTGCTGGTGCAGGATACGAACTATGTGGGCGTGGCTGAGCTCACCCGCGACACCCTGCCCCGTTTTGGCATTGAAACATCATTTGTGGATGTGACCGACCTCAACGCAGTGGCCGCCGCGATCAGGCCGAACACCCGCATGCTATGGCTGGAAACGCCCACGAACCCCACGATGCAAATCTGTGATATCAGGGCCTTGGCCGACCTTGCCCATGCAAAGGGCGTTCGCGATGTGGTGGTTGATTCAACCTATGCCACGCCGATTGCCACAAAACCCCTGAATCTGGGGGCCGATTTCGTGGTGCATTCGCTCACCAAATACATCGGCGGCCATGGCGACGCGATGGGGGGCTGCGTGCTGGGGCGCAAGGCTGATCTGGCGGCGCTCAATCTGGAAGCCACGGTGCATTTTGGCGGAATTATATCCCCTTTCAACGCCTGGCTCATCATGCGTGGAGCCGCGACATTGCCCATTCGCATGAAAACGCATCAGGAGTCCGCGCTGATAGTTGCCAAATATCTGGAGCAACATCCGGCGGTGTCGCGGGTGTTTTATCCGGGTCTTGCGTCCCACCCGCAGCATGAGCTTGCCACGAAGCAGATGAAAAACTTCTCCGGCATGATGACGTTCCAGACCCATGAGAACGGACTGGCGATTGCCAAGCGCATGGTGGAGCGGCTGGAGTTCATCCATTACGCCGTTTCGCTGGGCCACATCCGCAGCCTGGTTTGCTGGATCGCCACGGAAGACATTGAGAAATCAACTTTCCGCCACGAGCCAGGAGCGGCCAAACGCTACCGGGACTACGCCGGTGATGGCGTATTCAGGCTTTCAGTCGGCATCGAAGACGGTGAAGACCTGTGCGCTGACCTGGCGAAGTGCCTTTAGGCCGCAGCATCTTTCGCCTTGTGACGGCGGTACGACCGGATGCTGACCGGGATCATCCCCACATAGAGGGCGGCGAACAGCGTCAGGGTCTCCCAGGGGAAGGCGATGAGGCAGACAATGGCCAGCGCGCCGCCGCCAACGATGGGCAGCGCCAAATCGCGCCTGATGCGGGGGCCGCTGGTCTTGCCGGAAAATGTCGGAATACGGCTTATCATGAGGAGCGAAACGGCGATGATATAGGCCGCGATGGCGGGCGCATAGGCGGCGCCATTTTCAATTCCAAAGAGGAAGCCCATATACATGGGTGCAAGCGCGAGGCCAGCCCCTGCGGGGGCAGGCGCGCCGCTGAAAAATGCGCCTGACCATGCGGGCTTGTTTTCATCATCGAGGGCCACATTGAAGCGGGCAAGCCTGAGCGCGCAACATACAGCAAGAGCCAGCGCCACTATCCAGCCCCTGGTCTTCAATGCGTCGAGCGACCAGATATAAATAAGGAGGGCCGGAGCCACGCCAAAATTTATGAAATCCGCCAGGGAATCCAGCTCTGCGCCAAAACGTGAAGTGCCTTTGAGGTAGCGCGCCAGGCGGCCGTCCACCGCGTCGAGAACGATTGAAACGATAATGGCGCCGACCGCCAGTTCATAACGGCCTTCGATGCCCAGCCTGATGGCGGTGACACCGCTGCAAAGGGCGAGCAAAGTGACGAGGTTGGGCAGCAGGTAGCGGACCGGCACGTTTTTGAAGCGCTTGTTTTGGGAGGCTTCCAACGTCAGCTCTTCCTTGCCGCGCGTTCAATCTCGGACGAGGCCAAATCCGCGAAGACCGTTTCGCCGGCGATTGCCCGCTGGCCCACCGAGACCAATGGGTTGGCGCCCTTCGGCAGATAAACGTCGACACGGCTGCCAAAGCGGATAAGGCCAATTCTTTGCCCCGCCAGCAGGCGCTCGCCGTCGCCCACAAATTTAACGATGCGGCGCGCGATGAGGCCGGCGATCTGCACCACGCCAATCTTGCGGCCATCAGCGAGTTCAAGCGTGAACGCCTGGCGTTCGTTGTCTTCGCTGGCCTTATCCAGTTCCGCGCTCACGAAAGCACCCGGGATATAGTTTATCTTGGCAATGCGTGAATCAATGGGTGAACGGTTCACATGCACATCAAAGACATTCATGAACACCGAAATCCGCGTCACGGGCTCGCGGTCGAGATCAAGCTCGGGTGGCGGAATGATCTTGTCAATGGCGCAAATGCGGCCATCGGCGGGCGATATCACGAGGCCATCGCGCATGGGAGTGATACGCTCGGGGTCGCGGAAGAAATAGGCGCACCAGAAAGTGGCGATAACGCCGAGCCACATCAGAATATCCCAGCCCATCCAGAACAGGAAAAGTGTCACCGCCGCAAAAATGGCGATGAAGCGCCAACCCTCCCGGTGGACGGGCACGAAGAATGCGAGAATGCTATTTACAATGGACATGGGCGCTCATGTAGCGTGATTTTGCGGGTTTGGAAATACGGGGCTTCACTCGGCCGTGACTTTGAGAAGCGCCCTGGCTTCCGCCGTAAGCCCCCGCTCATCGAGGTTCTCAGCAAGACGCCTGCGGGCTTCGTCGGCTTCGCGCTGGCGGTTCCACATGGCGGCATAAACGCCCTTCCTGCGCAGCAACTGACTATGGGTGCCGCGTTCGGCTATGCGGCCCGCATCCAGCACGATGATTTCATTGGCGTCCACCACGGTTGAAAGCCGATGGGCGATCACCACGGTTGTGCGATCCTTTGAAACCTTGCGAAGGGCGGCCTGGATTTCCTGCTCGGTGAAACTATCAAGGGCGGAAGTTGCCTCATCCAGCACGAGAATGGGCGGGCCCTTGAGAATGGTGCGTGCAATGGAAACGCGCTGCTTTTCGCCGCCTGAAAGCTTCAAGCCCCGTTCGCCCACCATGGCGTCATAGCCTTTGGGCAGGCTTTTCACGAATTTGTGGATTTGGGCCATTTTTGCCGCAGC
>JANMHO010000384.1:0-3107 GCA_031375195.1 Rhodobiaceae bacterium | reverse complement strand
TGGTTCGGATAAAATCAACCAGCAGGGTTCGGCTTTCCACCTCGCCGCACACCGCCTTGCCATTAACTTTCATGGATATTGCCGACATTGTGAATTCCTCCCGGGTCTATTTCTTGTTATGAACCATTCTCATATGACTTTGGCCCGGTGGTCAAGCATGTTGTGAGGTAAGGAAGCTATGATGTTCTTTCGCCCGGTGTTCGCCCTGCTATTCCTGGCCTGTATTTCCATGGGTGCCTCGGCTGAAACCATTGGCCCCGCTGACAAAACCGAATTCCAGCGAATCATTGCAGGTCAAATCACCGCGTTTAGGGCCGATGACGGCCCCACCGCCTATGATTTTGCAGCACCCGTGATAAAAAACATCTTCCCCTCGCCCGAAACCTTCATGGCCATGGTGAAGCAGGGCTACCCGCAAGTCTACCGCCCCAGCTCGTTCAAATTTGATGAAGCGTCAGCCGATAGCGCTGGAAGACCAACACAAAGGGTGACTATCGTCGGCCCCGATGGAAAGACCTATCAGGCTCTCTACACCATGGAAAAACAGCCCGACGGCGCCTGGCGCATAGCCGGCTGCGCAATCCTCGAAATACCGGGCATTGATGCATGAAGGCAAGTTGCTGCCGCCTCAATTCCGGCTGAGGAATTTACTCCTTGACACCGTACGGTCGAATCCCCATATAGGATTACTCTCCACAATCAGGTCAGGACGGAAAATGTTGGGATTGATATTTCGACTGCTCATCAGGATTTTGAGCAACCACAGCTTCACCGCTTTGCGGGTGTGGCGTAATTTCGACGGGGATGGCGAAACGGGCTCAGGCGGGCGCGCCTCGCTGACAATGCCTTATGGAACCATTTTTCGAAATCAACGGCAGCCGCAATCGAACCAGAGGAGGTTTAACCGTGCAAAAACGTATACTCGGAAAAGGCGGACTGGAGATTTCAGCCATAGGACTTGGCTGCATGGGTATGTCGTCGGGCTTTGGTCCTCCCGCAGACAAGGCCGAAATGATCGCCGTCATCCGCAAAGCCGTCGAGATGGGGTGCAGCTTTTTCGACACGGCTGAAGTCTATGGCGCATACGCCAATGAAAATCTGGTGGGCGAAGCCCTGCAGCCCTTTAAGGGCCAAGTGGTGATTGCCACCAAGTTCGGCTTTGAACCAGATCCAGCCCAAGGCGGCGCATGGATGAAACTGAACAGCACGCCACAGCACATTCGCGATGTGGTGGAAGGTTCACTTAAGCGACTGCGCGTCGATGCCATCGACCTGCTCTATCAACACCGGGTGGACCCAAATGTACCGATCGAGGATGTGGCCGGCACTGTTAAAGACCTCATTGCCGCAGGCAAGGTGAAGCATTTCGGACTGTCGGAAGCGAGTGCTGAAACCATCGGCCGTGCCCATGCGGTGCAGCCTGTGGCGGCGCTGCAAAGCGAGTATTCCCTCTGGTTCCGCGACCTTGAGGCCGAAATTATTCCCCTGCTTGAAAAACTGGGCATCGGTCTCGTGCCCTTTGCGCCACTGGGCAAGGGCTTCCTGACGGGAACCGTGCAACCCGGCACAAAGTTTGAAGAAGGCGATTTCCGCAACCGTTCTCCCAGGTTTGCCGCCGGAGCACGCGCCGCCAATCAGGCTATCGCGGATTTCGTTGTGGCCATGGCGGCGAGCAAAGGTGTCACACCTGCTCAGTTGGCGCTCGCCTGGCTGCTTGCCCAAAAACCATGGATTGCGCCAATACCGGGCACACGCAGCATCCCGCGCTTGCAGGAAAATCTCGGCGCAACGCAAGTGACGTTAAGTGCAATCGACCTCGAACATATCCGTAAAACCATGGAAACTCATGCCGTGACGGGTGACCGTTATCCTGCGGAATTCAAGAAAATGGTTTCGCGATAATAGTACAAAAGGCCGGAGTTTCATCCGACCTTTTTCAGTTTGATATTTTTGTGACTTAGCAGGCTGCTGAAAAACTCTTGAATGCCTTCAATTTTCTGTTTTGTGAAGCCGCTATGGCGGACTTTGCTTCTGTCGATTTTGGAATTGCGCCGGACTGGTTCCAGTCTTCGGCGGGATTGCAAGCTTTGGAGGAAGTGTTTGTTGATCGAAGCTGCAGATAGCCGCGAACCTGGTTCCATGCCATCTTGCCGCCAATGAAGATTGATTCCCGCAAGCTTGGCTATGTCCTCGCCGCCGCCACTACTCTCACAGTTGCAGCCATCCTGCTCGGCATGGGCCGCGAGCCCATTTGCAAGTGCGGCACCATCAAGCTTTGGCATGGCGTCGTTTTCAGTTCGGAGAACTCGCAGCATCTCTCCGACTGGTACACATTCTCCCACATCATCCACGGCTTTCTGTTCTATGGCCTGTTCTGGCTCATCGGAAGAAACTGGCCCATCAGCATCCGCCTGTTTCTGGCAATCCTTGTTGAAGGCAGCTGGGAAATTTTCGAGAACACGGACTTCATCATCAATCGCTATAGGGAAGCAACCATCGCGCTGGATTATTTCGGCGATAGCGTTCTCAATTCTGTCAGCGATGTCGTAAGCATGGGAATTGGTTTTTACGCCGCCTCGCGCTTGCCGATCAAGGCAACAATTGGATTGGCAGTCGCACTGGAACTGTTTGTGGGCGCCATCATCCGCGACAACCTCACGCTGAACATCATCATGCTGATCCACCCCGTAGAGGCAATCAAGCAATGGCAATCGGGGGCCTAATGGCCGAAGGCGTTGCTCTCTAATTTTTGCGGATAAACCGGCTCTATCACATAATAAGCCCATTGCGAGGCATGGCTGTCGCCATAAACCATCACTTCGCACATGTCGCCGTCAAGTGATGTCACCGGCCCTTCACGGCCATCTGGAACCATGACAATGTGGCCCACCGTGCACCAATTACCAGATGGAGGAGTGGTAACAGTGATCGTTGCCAGAAACATTGCCGCCAGAAGAAAGTTCATGGCCCCTCGCGCTATGCCGTAAACAGCTAACCTAATGGCGAAAAAAGTCAAACCTGCCCATAAATACTGGCTTAACCTCAAGTGAACGGAGGAAATTCATGAACCCCAGGATTATCATAACCTGCGCCATCACAGGCGCTGG
>JANMHO010000055.1:0-2292 GCA_031375195.1 Rhodobiaceae bacterium | reverse complement strand
GAGCTACGGCAAATCACCCAGCTGCCGCAGCACCAGTGAATGAAAGTGATGCAGGCCGTGCTCGGAGTTGAAGCTCCTGTCCCTGTCCACCATCAGGCGGCCCTGCTTGTAGCCTCTTGAATGCAAGCCGCGCTGGACGCTTTCAACCAGGCCAATGTCCTCGGGTTGAAGCGTGCCATCGACATAGTGAATGGCTTGCCGCTCGCATTCAGATGGATTTGCTTCGAGAAAGAAAAAGTCGAAATGCTCAAGTGTTGTTTCCGGCCCCGTCGGCATCATGTGCAGGACGGTGATGTTGGGCGGGCCGGGAAACACATTGAACGTCACATTCGGCCACAGCCACCAGGCGGCAAAGTCCCGCGTCAGGCCTTCTGAAAACCGATAGGCCGCATTGTCCGGCCTTCCCGGCGGCGAAATATGGCTTGAATAGATGCCGTAGGTCTTGGTGCGGTAGTTCTCAATATCAACGAGATCAACAAAGGCTGGATGGGCCACCGAGCAGTGGTAGCATTCCAGAAAATTTTCAACGACGGTCTTCCAGTTGGCCTTGATTTCATAACTGAGGCGATGGGCAAATTTAAGCTCCGGCACATTGCCGCAGAATCCATTGATGTCGTCGATAAGCGAGCCCGTGGCGCCCGCCAGGGGCGCCGCCGCCAGATCAAGGTTGACGAAGACAAAACCGCCATGTTCTTCGAGCCTGACCGGTTTCAGCCCGAATTCTTCCCGGGCGAAGCCCTCGACTTTCTTCTGGCCAACGGCCGTCCGCAATCCACCATCCATATGATAGGTCCAGGCGTGGTAGGGGCACGTGATGACATTGGCCTTGCCACAACCTTTGAGAAGCTCATGGGCCCGGTGGGAGCACACATTGTAGAAGGCGCGCAGCACGCCATCGTGACCCCGCGTCACGGCTATGCTTTGGTCCGCGACCATGCATGTCGCAAAGGCGCCTGCTTCGGCCACCTGGCCCACATGGCAGGCGTAGTTCCATGATTTGAAGAATATGGCTTCCCGCTCGCGCGCATAGATTTCCGGATCAATGTAGTAATGCGCGGGAAGCGTGTAGGATTTTTCCGGATCGCTGCTGAATTTGCCGGTATCACAGATGTGGCGCGGGATGACATTCATGGAGCAAGTTTCCTCTCAGATTTTTGCGCGAAAGGTGCCACAGTTGAATTTTCAGCACAATCCTCCACCTGATGACGCTGATTTCTGCAATTTTGACAGGCCGTGCTCGGTTTTATTCCATTGGTGAGGTGAAACGATGAATTGCCACAGGGCCAGCCAGGCGGCGGCTGACATGAGCAGCCAGTAGAAAGGCATGGTGGCGAGCGTGAACCACCAGCCGGTCAGGCCCTGGCGCCGCAGAGCCTTGCTTGCGGCAATCATTGCGACGCCATAGCCAAGCACAAACACAGCCAGATTCAGCCCTCCCAGGGCGATGAGCAGCAGGGATGCGTCAGGCGATGGGCGCGGCAAGATGATGAACTGTGTGATCGTCAGCAGCAGGATCAAGGGATGAAAAAGCGCCGACACGAAAATTCCTGCCGTGCAGGACTGCAAGACCCAGAAACCAACTGCTCCCAATTGCCTGGTCATCATGACGGGGTTGCGCATGTGAACCAACCAGGTTTGCATGAAACCCTTAAGCCACCGCGCCCGCTGGCGAAACCAATTGGGATACTGGGTGTTGGCCTCTTCATGAGTGAGACTGTCAATGACGCCAGTGCGATAGCCGGCACGCGCCAGGCGGAGACCCAAATCCGCGTCCTCTGTCACATTGTAGGGGTCCCAGCCGCCGACTTCGCGCAAAATACCAGTGCGAAAATGATTTGATGTTCCCCCCAATGGCAGGGGCAAACCATAGCTCGCCAATGCCGGTAAAATCAGGCCGAACAAGGTTGCATATTCAGCAGTGAACTGGCGCGTCAACCAATTCTCTTTGGCATTGAAGAAAACCAGCTTGGCCTGCAAGCAAGCCAGATCGTCCTTGCCGCTCGAAAATTTTTGGGCTGACATGCGCAGTTGGCCGGGCTCCGGGATGTCTTCGGCGTCATAAATTGTGAGCAGGCTGCCACGGGCAAACTGAAGTGCGTAATTCAGGGCGCGCGGCTTGGTTTGCGGCATTCCGGGTGGGACAACAATTATTTCAAAGTGGGCGGGCAGTCTGCAGCTGGCCAGCGCCCGGCGCATAGCCAGATCAGTTTCCTCAACAATTATTTTGATATCGAGTTTGCCGGCGGGATAGTTCAATCTGAAAAGAGCGCGCAGCAATTGCGCGAGCACCGC
>JANMHO010000365.1:0-8494 GCA_031375195.1 Rhodobiaceae bacterium | reverse complement strand
GCGGCCGCGCTGGCTACATTTTCAATTCCACCATTGCCGGCATCGAAGAAGCCGACGCCATCATGCTGATTGGCACCAACCCGCGCCTCGAAGCGCCAGTCCTCAACGCCCGCATCAGGAAGCGCTCATTGAAAGGCGGCTGCGCCATCGGCGTGATCGGGGAAAAGGCTGACCTGACCTATGGATATCACTATATGGGAGCAGGTTTTGAATCCTTGAAGAAGCTGGCTGAGCACCCGCAGGCAAAAGCGCAGAAGCCGATGTTCATCATTGGCCAAGGCGCGCTTGCAAGGCCCGATGGCGCCGCAATTCTGGCCCTCGCGGCCAAGGCTGCCGCGGCGATTGGCGTGGTGCGCGGCGAGTGGAACGGTTTTAACATTCTCCACACCGCCGCAGGCCGTGTTGGCGCGCTGGATGTTTGCGCGTTGCCCGGCGTCGATGGAAAGAACACCGCTGGAATTCTCGAAGCCGCGCGCAGCAGGTCGCTCGATGTGCTCTTCCTTGGCGGGGCCGATGAAATCAACACCGAGGGTTGGGGCGACACCTTCGCCGTTTACATGGGAACCCATGGCGACGCTGGCGCGCACCGCGCCGACGTCATATTGCCGTCCGCCGCCTACACCGAAAAATCCGTGACCTATGTGAACACCGAAGGCCGCGCCCAGGTGACAACCCGCGCCGCATTCCCGCCAGGCGACGCGAAAGAAGACTGGGCCATCCTCCGGGCGCTTTCAGAAGCGCTGGGTGTCACGCAAAAGTGGAACAATATGAATGAACTCCGCCGCGCCATGTATGGGATTGCACCCCATCTTGCGGCTCTCGACCAGATTTTCCGCGCGGACGCCGCAGCGTTATCCGAATTGGGACATGGCGAAGGCAAAGTCACAAATGAACCATTCGCTTCTCCTGTCAAAGATTTCCACATGACCAACGCAATCGCACGCGCCTCCAAAACCATGGCGGAATGTTCAGCGTTGAAGAATAGCCGCAAGCTGCAGGCGGCGGAGTAGCGGCATGAATGAAATGATACTCCTCGTTGGCCTTATAGTTCTGCAAAGCGTGGCGCTGCTCACGGCCTTATTGATCGTTGTGGCGTTCCTGATTTACGCTGACCGGAAAGTCTGGGCGGCCGTCCAAATGCGGCGCGGCCCAAACGTGGTTGGTCCCTGGGGCTTGCTGCAATCCTTCGCCGACTTGTTGAAGTTCGTGTTCAAGGAAGTCATTATTCCCGATGGCGCCAACAAGGGCGTATTCGTTCTCGCGCCGATTGTGACTGCCGCCTTGGCGCTCGCGGCCTGGGCCGTGGTGCCGGTGGCTGAAGGCTGGCAGGTGGCCAATATCAATGTGGGCATTCTCTATCTTTTCGCGCTCTCATCGCTTGGCGTTTATGGCATCATCATGGGGGGCTGGGCGTCAAATTCGAAATATCCATTCCTTTCAGCGCTTCGCTCCGCCGCGCAAATGGTATCCTACGAAGTGTCAATCGGTTTCGTCATCATTACTGTTCTGCTCTGCGCCGGTTCGCTGAATCTCACAGAAATCGTGCTCACTCAGAAAACCGGCCTCGGCACCATGCTGGGCCTGCCCAACTCGGTGCTCGACTGGTATTTCATCCCGCTGTTTCCGATGTTCATTGTTTTTTTTGTTTCCGCGCTCGCTGAAACCAACCGCCCTCCGTTCGATCTCGTGGAAGCTGAATCTGAATTAGTCGCAGGCTTCATGGTGGAGTATTCATCCACGCCATACCTCCTCTTCATGCTCGGCGAATATGTTGCCATCACGCTAATGTGCGCCATGACAACCATTCTTTTCCTGGGCGGTTGGCTGCCCATCATTGACGTTGCACCCTTGAACTGGATCCCTGGCGTGTTCTGGTTCATGGGAAAATTGTTCTTCGTATTCTTCATGTTCGCCATGGTGAAGGCCATCGTGCCACGTTACCGCTATGACCAACTCATGCGCCTGGGCTGGAAAGTGTTCCTCCCGCTGTCACTGGGCTGGGTCGTCGTCACCTCAGCCGCGCTTGTAATTTTCGGATGGTTGCCATGAGCCCTCTTGCGGCACTGATTTTCCTCATTATCGGCTTTGTCGAATATATCGCCATACAGCGCGTAATCTATCCCGCGCTCAGTTGGCGCCATGAAGAAGCCAAGGTTACTGGCCAGCAGGGCATAGCGCCCAAGCGCATCATGAGCATCATCAAACTGCAAAGCCTGATACTGATGCCAATCATCGGATTCTTCTACGGCGAGCGTATCTGGAACATTTTTGGGTGAATGACAGATGAAACTTGAACAAGCAGCCCGCGCCCTTTTCCTTAAAGAGTTCATCTCAGCCACTTGGCTGGCGCTGAAGTATTTTGTCGCTCCCAAAGCAACGCTGAATTATCCCCATGAGAAAGGCCCGCTCAGCCCGCGCTTCCGGGGCGAGCATGCGCTCCGCCGCTATCCCAATGGCGAGGAACGCTGCATCGCCTGCAAACTGTGCGAAGCGATCTGCCCGGCGCAGGCCATCACCATTGAAGCAGGCCCCCGCCGCAATGACGGAACACGGCGCACCACACGTTATGACATCGACATGGTGAAATGCATCTATTGCGGCTTCTGCCAGGAGGCCTGCCCGGTTGACGCCATCGTCGAGGGCCCGAATTTCGAATACGCCACTGAAACCCGCGAGGAGCTGCTCTTCAACAAGGAAAAACTTCTCGCCAATGGCGACCGCTGGGAACGTGAAATCGCGCAGAACATCGCGCTGGATTCGCCATACAGGTGATGGAGAGATAACATGATAGCGGCTCTCTTCTTCTACCTTTTCGCCAGCGTGGCCATCGCCAGCGCCGTGATGGTAATCTCATCGCGCAACCCGGTGCATTCCGTGCTGTTTCTCATTCTGTGTTTCTTCAACGCAGCGGGCCTTTTCATCCTGCTGGGCGCCGAATTTCTCGCGATGATCCTTGTGGTGGTTTACGTTGGCGCCGTCGCCGTGCTGTTCCTGTTCGTCGTGATGATGCTGGATGTGGATTTTGTGGAACTCCGCCAAGGCATGCTGAACTATCTCCCCATCGGCGGCACCATCGGACTCATTGTGCTGGTTGAACTGGCTCTGGTTCTAACGTCCTGGGCCATAGCGCCGGAAAGCATTGCGGTTGCGGCGTCGCCATCCACCGGGGCTGTGTCCAACACCGAGGCGCTTGGCCAAATTCTCTACACCAAATATGTCTATTATTTCCAGGCTGCAGGACTCGTGCTTTTGGTCGCCATGATTGGCGCAATCGTCTTGACGCTCCGCCACAAGCAGGGCGTCAAGCGCCAGGATGTTTCCACCCAAGTCGCGCGCACTCCGGCCACGGCGATTGAAATCCGCAAAGTTGAACCGGGGCAGGGGATATAGAAATGACAATCGGCCTCCCGCATTATCTCACTGTCGCCGCCATCCTCTTCACTATTGGCATTTTCGGCATATTTCTCAACCGCAAAAATGTCATCGTCATCATGATGTCAATTGAGTTGATGCTGCTGGCGGTGAATATCAATCTCGTGGCCTTCTCGGCAGCGCTGCACGACCTGGTGGGCCAGGTGTTTGCGCTTCTCATTTTGACTGTCGCCGCCGGCGAGGCCGCCATCGGCCTGGCCATCCTCGTAACCTACTTCCGCAACCGCGGTTCCATCGCGGTGGAAGATATCAATCTCATGAAGGGCTGACGCGCAAACCATGTATCAGGCCATCGTCTTCCTTCCCCTCATTGGCGCTCTCATCGCCGGGCTTGCTGGCACCAAAGCATTCCAGAACATGGGCAGCGACGCCGAAGTCTATGGTGACCACACCACGCACACCCATGCAGACCATGCCCATCACGATCATCATGGACACTACGACGGCCCTGCCTGGCCGATGTATCTCACAACGGCATTGCTTTGCGTTTCCGCCGTGCTGTCATGGGCCGTGTTTTATGGTTTCCTCCACGAAGGCCATGACGTGAAAGTTGAAATTCTGCGCTGGGTGAACTCCGGCACTCTCTCGGCCAACTGGATACTCCGCATTGATACGCTGACTGCCGTCATGCTGGTGGTGGTGAACACCATATCGGCCCTCGTGCATGTCTATTCGCTGGGCTACATGAGCCATGATGAGCATCAGCCGCGCTTCTTTGCGTTTCTCTCGCTGTTCACCTTCGCCATGTTGATGTTGGTGACGTCCGACAACCTGTTGCAGATGTTCTTCGGCTGGGAAGGCGTGGGGCTCATGTCCTATCTGCTCATCGGCTTTTGGTACACGCGGGAATCAGCCAACGCGGCCGCCATCAAAGCCTTCGTGGTGAACCGGGTCGGTGACTTCGGCTTTGCGCTCGGCATTTTCGGCTGTTTCTACATGTTCCAATCCATTGAGCTGGACACAATCTTCGCGGCAGCCCCGGCAGCCGTTGGCAAAACAATGCATTTTCTGAGCTGGGAATTCGACGCACTGACGGTTCTCTGCCTGCTGCTGTTCATGGGTGCGATGGGAAAATCCGCCCAGTTCCTGCTCCACACCTGGCTGCCAGACGCGATGGAGGGCCCAACCCCGGTTTCAGCCCTTATCCACGCCGCAACCATGGTAACGGCTGGCGTGTTCCTGGTGGCCCGCCTGTCGCCGCTCTATGAACTCGCCCCTCACGCCAAGGAATTTGTGGTCATCATCGGTGCCATCACGGCGTTCTTTGCCGCAACTGTGGGCCTCGTTCAAAACGACATCAAGCGCGTCATCGCCTATTCCACCTGTTCGCAACTGGGCTACATGTTTGTGGCGCTTGGCCTGGGAGCCTATGGCGTGGCCATCTTCCATCTCTTCACCCACGCCTTCTTCAAGGCGCTGCTGTTCTTGGGAAGCGGCTCCGTCATCCACGCCATGTCCGGTGAGCAAGATATGCGAAAAATGGGTGGCCTCGCACCACACATCAAGAAGACCTGGATTTTGATGGTGATCGGCAATTTGGCCCTCACGGGCTTTCCTTTCACTGCCGGCTACTATTCGAAGGATGCCATCATCGAAAGTTCCTTCGCGGGCCATAGCACCTTCGCGTTTGTGCTGCTGGTTGCCGCGGCGCTTTGCACCTCCTTCTATTCCTGGCGTCTGGCCTTCATGACCTTCAATGGCAAATCACGCGCTGACACCGAAGTCCAATCACACATTCATGAAAGTCCCAATGTCATGCTCGTGCCGCTTTACATCCTGGCGGCGGGTGCCTTGTTTGCGGGCTTTGTTTTCGCGCCATACTTCATCGGCCATGAAGAAGCGCTGTTCTGGGGTTCCGCCATCTACCGTGGCCCTGAAAATGAAATCATTCACGAAATACACAACGTGCCAGAGTGGGTTGTGTGGTCGCCCTTCATCGTGATGGCGATCGGTTTCCTGTTGGCCCTCCTGTTCTACATCCGCAACACGTCGTTGCCCAAGAAGCTCGCCCAAATGAATTGGCCGCTTTACCAGTTCTTGCTCAACAAATGGTATTTTGACGAGGCCTATGATTTCCTGTTTGTCCGCCCGGCAATGTGGATCGGCCACTTCCTGTGGAAGAAGGGCGACGGCTTTGTGATTGATGGCATGGGCCCCGACGGCGTTTCCGCCCGCGTGGTTGACGTCACGAGGGGTGTCGTCAGGCTGCAAACGGGCTTCGTCTATCACTATGCGTTTGCCATGCTGATTGGAGTTGCAGCACTTGTGTCCTGGTTTACCTTCGGGGGGGCGCACTGATGTCCAGTTGGCCCATTCTTTCCGTAGTAACTTTTATGCCCTTGATTGGTGTCGCTTTCATTCTGATTGCCCGGGGCGAAGATGCTGTGGCACGGCGCACGATTCGCTGGACGGCGTTGTGGACCACAATCGTCACATTCCTGATCTCACTTCTGATTTGGGCGAACTTTGATACGGCTTCCTCCGGCTTCCAGCTTGTGGAACGCCGCGAATGGCTGGGCGGCATCGCATCCTATCAAATGGGCGTTGACGGCATTTCCATGTTGTTCGTAATTCTGACCACGCTCCTCATGCCGATCTGCATTTTAGCAAGCTGGCATGTGGAAAAGCGCCTGCGCGAATACATGATTGCCTTCCTTGTGCTTGAAACACTCATGATCGGGGTGTTCTGCGCCCTCGACATGGTGCTGTTCTACGTCTTCTTCGAAGCAGGCCTCATTCCGATGTTCCTGATTATCGGCGTGTGGGGCGGCCCACGCCGCGTTTACGCCAGTTTCAAGTTCTTTCTCTACACGTTGCTTGGCTCGGTCCTGATGCTTATCGCCATTATCGCCATGTATTGGCAATCGGGCACCACAGACATTGTGCAGCTCCTGTCGCGCAGCCCCGGCTTCCCGGTTGAAATGCAAACATGGTTGTGGCTTGCCTTCTTCGCCTCTTTCGCCGTCAAAATGCCCATGTGGCCGGTTCACACCTGGTTGCCCGACGCCCACGTTGAAGCGCCAACGGCTGGTTCGGTGATTCTGGCTGCGATCTTGTTGAAGATGGGTGGCTATGGCTTTCTGCGTTTTTCACTCCCCATGTTCCCCGATGCGAGTCTGTACTTTCAGAACTTCGTTTACGCCCTCTCGTTAGTGGCCATCATCTACACCTCGCTCGTGGCCCTCATGCAGGAAGACATGAAGAAACTGATCGCCTATTCATCCGTCGCCCACATGGGCTTTGTGACCATGGGCATATTCGCCATGACGCGGCAAAGCATTGATGGCGCGCTGTTTCAAATGATTTCCCATGGCCTCGTCTCCGGCGCATTGTTCCTTTGCGTTGGCGTCGTCTATGACCGCATGCACACGCGGGAGATCTCGGCTTATGGTGGCCTGGTCAGCCGCATGCCGCTCTACGCATTCACCTTCATGCTGTTCACCATGGCCAATGTGGGCTTGCCTGGAACCTCCGGCTTCGTCGGAGAATTCCTGGTTCTTCTCGGCACATTCCAGACGAACACCTGGGCCGCCTTCCTCGCCACAACGGGCGTCATCCTTTCGGCTTGCTACGCGCTGTGGCTTTACCGTCGCGTGGTATTTGGCAAATTGGAAAAATCATCACTCGCCCACATCGTTGACATGACACCGCGCGAGGCGATGACACTCGCTCCCCTCGTTGTGCTCACCATTTTCTTCGGCGTTTATCCATCGCCAGTTTTGGACGTGTTTGGCGCCTCCGTCGAAAATCTCATGAAAACGGTGCAAACCGTTTCCCTGCAATAAGGCCGGCTCCCCATGTATTTCCTGCAAAACTATGACGCCGCCGCCGCCCTCCCGGAAGCTGTCCTCGCTGTCCTGGCGATGGCGCTTCTCATGTATGGCGTGTTCAAAAAAGGCGACACCAATGATCATATCACCATCGGTGCCATTGTTTCGCTGGCACTCGTTGCGGTTCTGGTCATTTTTGCCGGCGAGGATAAGTCAAGTGCGTTTGGCGGGACATTCATCGTTGATGCTTTTTCCCGAGTCATGAAGGCCATGGCCTTGTTTGGTTCCGCAATCGCGATCGTGCTGTCCGCCCATTTCATGAAGCGCGTGAAAATGGCGCGCTTTGAATATCCGATCCTCGTGATGCTGGCCACCGTCGGCATGATGATGATGATTTCAGCCAATGATCTCATCTCGCTTTACATGGGCCTCGAGTTGCAATCGCTTTCACTTTATGTCGTCGCCGCGCTCAATCGTGACAGCGCCAAATCCTCCGAAGCGGGCCTCAAATATTTCGTCCTCGGCGCCTTGTCGTCCGGCATGCTGCTCTATGGCGCGTCGCTGGTTTACGGCTTCACTGGAACCACAACATTCCCCCAGATCGCAGCGGCCCTCACCGCAGGTGGTTCCACCCTGGGCCTCACATTCGGCCTCGTGTTCATTATCGCTGGCCTCGCCTTCAAGGTCTCCGCCGTGCCATTTCACATGTGGACGCCGGATGTCTATGAAGGTGCGCCAACGCCCGTCACCGCCTTCTTTGCCGCCGCCCCCAAGGTCGCAGCCATGGCGCTGTTCATGCGCGTCATGGTTTCGCCATTTGCCGCCGTCATAGCCGAATGGCAGCAGATCCTCGTGTTCGTTTCGATCGCGTCCATGGTGCTCGGCGCGTTCGCGGCCATCGGCCAAAATAACATCAAACGGCTGTTGGCTTACTCCTCAATCGGTCACATGGGGTTTGCATTGGTGGGACTGGCCGCGGGCAGCCAGCAGGGCATCGAAGGCGTCATTCTTTACATGATGATCTATCTCATCTCCACCATTGGTGTTTTTGCCTGTGTCTTGGCCATGCGCCGCAAGGGCGAGTATATTGAACAGATTTCCGATCTCGCAGGCCTTGCCCGCAATCACCGGGGATTGGCGTTCGCCCTCTCCATGCTGATGTTCTCGCTCGCCGGCATTCCACCGCTGGCTGGCTTCTTTGGAAAATACTTCGTATTCCTCGCCGCCGTGCAGGCAAACCTCTTTGCCTTGGCCATCATTGGCGTGGTGGCAAGCGTGGTGGGCGCCTATTA
>JANMHO010000348.1:0-1797 GCA_031375195.1 Rhodobiaceae bacterium | reverse complement strand
CAACTTTGCCGCAAGCTGCGTAGAAGGCGAGCCGATCCAATACGCAACACAGGGACTAACTATGGCCATCGAGCGCACTTTCTCCATTATCAAGCCCGACGCAACCCGCCGCAATCTCACGGGTGCCATCAACGCCAAGATCGAGGGTGCGGGCCTGCGTATCATTGCCCAGCGCCGCGCCAAGTGGAAGCAGGCTGACGCCAAGAAATTCTATGCCGTCCACGCGGCCCGCCCGTTCTACAAGGACCTGGTAAAATTCATGACCTCCGGCCCCATCGTGATGCAGGTGCTTGAGGGCGAAAATGCTGTCGCCAGATATCGTGAAGTCATGGGCGCCACCAATCCAGCCAATGCTGATGCTGGCACCATCCGCAAGGATTTTGCCGAGTCTATAGAGGCCAATTCCGTGCATGGCTCAGACAGCGCCGAAAACGCCAGGAAGGAAATCAAGATGTGCTTCAAGGCTGCCGAGATCGTCGGTTGATGAACAAGCTCTCAAGAGTCACCTTGTCGGTGGGCGCCTATGTCGCCTTCATCGTGCTGGTCAATTGGCTGTTTGTGCCAGAGCAACTCATCGAGGGTGTGACTCAATGGTCCACCAACACGTGGATGGGCACGCTTTACCTGGCCAACGTGATTGTCGGCTTTGTCTTTGTGCTGCGTGACTATGCCCAGCGCGAAATCGGTCACAAGGTGCTACTGGCCACGCTTCTGGCTGGTTTGCCGGTATGGTACCTGGCCGGCCCCGGCCTGGCATTTGCAAGCCTCACCGCTTTTGCACTGTCGGAGATGACCGATTGGGGTGTTTACTCTTTCACCAAGCGCCCGCTGCAAAATCGCATTCTTCTGTCCAGTCTCCTGTCTGTTCCCGTGGATACGCTGGCCTTTCAACACCTCGCAGGCTATCTCTCGCCGGCGGCATTCGTCACCGAGGTGGTGAGCAAAGCCATTGGCGTCGCCATCGTCTGGTATCTTTTGCGCCTGCGCGTCGGGAGCGGCGAAACAGCGGCACTGGCGCGTTAAAGTTCGGAGCGCGGTCATGGGCAAATCACGACTCGAGGCCTTCAGCGATGGTGTGATCGCCATCATCATCACCATCATGGTGTTGGAATTGAAGGTACCGCACGGTGAGGAACTTGCCGACCTCTTTGCCTTGGCACCCGTGTTCCTCAGCTATGTGCTGAGCTTTGCCAATGTTGGCATTTACTGGAACAATCACCACCATCTCCTGCATGCCGTCAAGCGCGTGAGCGCCAGCATACTGTGGGCCAATTTGCATCTGCTGTTTTGGCTTTCGCTGTTTCCCTTTACCACGGGCTGGATGGGCGAAAACCACTTCGCAACGTGGCCTGTCGTCATTTACGGCGCAAATCTGCTGGCGGCTGCGGCAGCCTACACAATTCTTGTGCAGGCAATCATTCGAAACCACGGTCAAGATTCAGATATCGCCAAGGCCATTGGCTCGGATTTCAAAGGCAAAATATCACTCGCGGCATATTTGGCGGCCATGGCTGTTGCCTTCTTCAATCCGTGGATTTCCGGCGGTCTTTACACAGCGGTTGCGCTACTCTGGTTCGTCCCTGATCGGAGGATTGAACGGATGATGAAAAACTGAGCCTATAAAAACTCGCCGACCTCGGCGCGCACGACTTGTCGCACCCGCTCCCGGTAGGAAATATAGATGGCGCAGGCGATGAGAATGCCAACGCCTGCAAACGTCCAGACATCCGGAAAATCGCCGAAGAAATACCAGCCGCCGAAGACCGCCATGATCATTTCCGTATAGCCCAGGGGAGC
>JANMHO010000344.1:0-5694 GCA_031375195.1 Rhodobiaceae bacterium | reverse complement strand
AAGTCCAAGGAACTTGCCGTTGTCCTGGAAGCCATCCAGCTGGCCGAGCGCGATGTTCCTGACTATGTGGAAGTAGATCACAAGGCGATGACGGCAAAGCTGGTGCGCGTGCCTGCGCTGACGGACGTTCCATATCCCGTTCAGATGGAACCAAACTATGTGGTGGAATACTACTCGCGCTAATAACTGAAGGGCGGATGAGGCCCTTTACAACTGCGAAGCCAGATAGGTCGCGAAATCGTAATTCGGCCGCTCCAGATGCGAGAGGTGGCCGGGTTTGGCCATTTCGGAGCAGAGGCCGCGATAGACTCTTTCGGTGCAGCCCCTATCTTCAACATTGACTTCGTCCAGCAGGGCTTTCAGCTGTTTGAAATGGGCTTGCGCGTCTGCGTCGTTGACGAAATCAGGCGACATGCCGCCGCCGAAGATGATGCGCACCTGGCCGGGACCTTGCGGATGCAGCGAGAGATACCAGAAGTAGCCGGGCGTCAAAGTGATCAGCAGGCTGGGGTAGATGGCCAGCAGGAATGTCGTGCGCCGCCGGTCGCCCTGCATGCGCGTGTTGGAGGGATGGGCGAGCGCTATCTTGAGCGTGTCGTCTTTCAGGATGGTGTGATAGTTGAAGGTGGGAAGGCCCGGCGGACAGACCATTTCGTCGAGCTTGGATAAGCCCCCAATTGTTCCCGCGTGACAGACGGGCAAATGGTAGCTTTCCATGAAATTTTCGGCGAGCACTTTCCAGTTGGTATCCCAGATGTGGTGCTCTTGAAAACTTTCCACATAGTTTTCCATGCCATAGTCAGCGATCAGGCCCTCCACAGCTGCGAATTTTTCAGCGGGTGCCGCGGCATTCGGGTTGAGTGAAACCATGATCCAGCCCAGCCACACTTCGCAGCGGATTTGCGGCAAGACGTAATTGTCCCTGCAGAAGCCCTCGTTCAATTTCATCGCAGGCGCCGCGCGCAAATGGCCGTCGAGATTGTAGCTCCAGCCGTGATAGGGGCAGACGATGCCCCGGGTGTTGCCCGAGCCTTTGAGCAGGATGGACATGCGGTGCAGGCAAACATTGGATTGGGCCCGAAGTTTTCCGTCGTGACCCCGGATCACCATGATGGGTTGATGGCTGAGCTCGAGCGTTACGTAGTCACCTGGATTTGCCAATGAGCTGGCGCGGCCAACGCAGAACCATTCCTTGCGGAAGATGTGATCTTCCTCCGCCCTGACAAATTCTTCGGAGGTATAAACGGCCTTGGGCATGGCGCGGGCTTCACTGAAGGGCACGGCCACATTGTTTTTCAGCTGTTCAACGGCGTTCATCGCAGGCCAGTGTATGATGCAGTTTTTGCGTCAGCAAGGGCGAAGCAGCCGGCAATCGAGGGGTCCAGTGGAAGCTCGCGGTAAGCGCCGATGGCGCCCTGTTGGGCCAGCCTCCCAGCCAGCCCCGCCTCATCGCCCGCCACAACCCAGATGAAACCAAACGCTGTTTCGCGGACTGGCCTGGCGCCGGCGTTCACGAGTTTCGCGAATATATCATCGGATGATGTGCCGGGGTCAAAGACGGCCAGCATGGGGCCGGACGCTTCAGCCGGAAGCGAGGTTTGCCGCATCAGCGCGGCCATGATGACTATCCAAAGCCCGATCACACTCAGAAAAAATGTTATCGCGATTCGATGGCCCGACCAGCGCATGAAGCTCACGCGGCGGCGAATTTGGTGGCCCGCGCTTCCCTGATGGGCAGGTGTATCAGCGCCGCGAACACGCCTAGCCCCACGCCCATCCACCAGACTGGATCATAGGAGCCGAATTGATCATAGAGCCTGCCGCCCAGCCAGACGCCGAAGAAGGAACCGAGCTGGTGGCTGAGGAACACAAAGCCATAAAGCGTCGCCATGTAGCGGGTGCCGAACATGACGGTGACGAGGCCCATGGTGAGCGGCACGGTGGACAGCCAGAGGAAACCCATGGTTGCGGTGAAGATCATTGTAGTTGTCGTTGTAATGGGCAACTTGATGAACGCGACAACCGAAATGGATCGGAGAATATAGATCAGGCTCAGGGGAATTTTTTTCTGGTATCTGCCGCCAATCATTCCCGCCGTGTAGGAACCCACCACATTGAATAGCCCGATGGCGCCCATAGCAAGCCCCGCGAATTCCTTGGTGATTCCATGCTCGGCCAAGTAGGGCGGCAGATGCACGGTGATGAAGGCAAGCTGGAAGCCGCAAACAAAGAAGCCGGAAACCAGCATCATGTAGGAGCTGTTGCCAAATGCCCCGCCAATGGCCTGGCGCATGGTGATATCCGCCTCGCCTGCGGCGGCTTTGCTGCCCGTGGTGTTTTGGGCCATCATCGGCATTGCGAAAACCAGAATGAGAAGCGTTGAGGCGGCCAGGACGACGAGGGCAATTTGCCACCCGTAGGCGGAAATCAACGCCCCGCCGAGGGGCGCGAATATGAACTGGCCGAGGGAGCTGGACGCCGTCGCGATGCCAAAGGCCCAGGAGCGTTTTTCGGGCGGCACAATGCGCCCGAGGGCTGCCATGACAATGCCGAAGGAGGACATGGCAACGCCGATGCCAACCAGGATGCCGGCGCTTGCATGGAACACCCAAGGCGCTTCGGCAAAAGCCATGACGAGGGTGCCGACGGCGTAGAATATGGCTCCCGTCATCAGCACACGGGCGGCGCCATAGCGATCCGCCAATGCGCCAGCCATTGGCGTGGCGATGCCCCAAAGAAGGTTCTGCAAGGCAAGGCCAAAAGAGAATATTTCGCGCGGCCAGGCATGGGCTTCGGAAATGGGACCGGTGAAAAGGCCGAAACTGGTGCGCACGCCAAAGTTCACCATGGCCACGAGGCAACCTGAGATGATGATGACGGCGGGGGTGAAATACCAGGGCAGCGGCTTCATAAGTTCCTAACTAGCCTTTTGTTCCTAGGTTGTCAAGCGCCATGCAGCCGTGGGCCAAATTGGGCGATGGCAACTCCCGTGATAATAAATACTCCGCCTGTGACAAGGGTGAGGCTGAGGTTCTCGCCGAGCAGGAATATGCCACCAATACCTGCGACCAGCGGCTGAACATAGAGAAACATTCCCGCCAGCGAACTCGTCATGTGGCCCAGCGCGAAGTTCCACGCGATAGTGCCGAAGAAGGTGCAGAAGACCACGACAAATCCCATCACGGCATATTGAGCGGCGTTCATGGCCATGAGTGATTGCGGGAATTCCGGCGTGAGGAACAGCAGCATGGGGAAGGCCGAGATGCCAAGGGTCAGACAGGCAACCTGGGTTGAGCCATACTCGGCCGAGACGGGGCGGATGAGAACCGTATAGATGCCCCACCCCATGGAACCCAGGGTGACCAGCACAATTCCCAGCAGGCCCACGTCCTTTGCCGGGGCGATGATGTTTCCGAGCATGAGGGCGGCGGTTCCGATCAGCGCCAAAATCATGCCGGCAACCAGCGACGACGTTATCCGCTCGCCCGCCAGGATCACGGCAAACAGCGCGACGAAGACGGGTTCGAGGCCGAACAGCATGCCCATCCAGCTTGCGGGGATATGCTGCGCGCCAAAAATTGACAGCACCTGATAGCCGACGTTTCCGATGACGGCTGCGGCGATGATGCGGGCCCAGGCGCTCCAGGGCATCGGCCTGACGCCGATGTAGATGACTGCCAGCATGCCGATGACGCCTGCTGGAAGTACGCGGAGAATCATGACCGTTTGCGGTGGCACATCAAGCACCAGAAAGCGCGTTGCCACGGGCACCAGGCCCCAGACTGAAACGGCGAACAGCACGGCTGCGATGCCACCGAATTTACCCCGCAATTTCAGGGATGGCCCGAATTGGGCGATCGCCACGCCCGCAAGAATGATGGCTCCGGCGATGAGCGTGTTTTGGGTTATGGCTTCATTCAACAGGGCGTAGCCGGACAGCACCGCGAGGATGGGAACGAGGTAGAGCGATGCGCCAACGGCTGTTGGCCGCAAAGCGCCCGTGGCGAAGTTCCACAGCATCAATGAAATGAAAGTCGCTATGACCACCAGGAAGAACAGGGAGAACAGGGCGGCGGAATCGAGGCTTAGCGCCACATCCAGGGTTTTTCCCGACGCGAGGACCAGCAGCGGGGGCGCGGCGATGGCAAGCGTCAGCGCGCTGATCTTGTAGGAGCCATAGCGCCGGATGAGCGGCTTGCTGAAGACCACATAGACCGACCAGGCGAGGCCGGCGAGGAATATCAGCGCGCTGCCAATCAGGATTTCACTGCGGGGGATTTGGCTGACGCCATCGTCCTGAAACAGGAAGAGCGAACCGATGAATGATATGGTGAGTCCGAGGATCGCAGCGGCGCCAAGCTTTTCACTTCCCACCATGGCGGCCAGCACGGCAATGAGCAGGGGCTGGGTGGCGATGATCAATCCGCCGATTCCCGCCGGCGCATAGGAGAAGCCGAAGACGGAACCAATATTGTAGCCGAGCATTCCCACCAGAGAGACAAGCGCGAGGCGCGGCCAATCCTCACGCGCAATATGATAGCCGCCGAAGAAAGGCAGGAAGACGAGGAACAGCGCTGAAACCAGCGCATTGCGAATAACGAGGGAGTCGGCGGCGCCTGCGGCCAGCGCGAAGGAGCGAATAAAGACGGGCGTTATGCCCCAGATAAGTATGACGAATGCAAGCGCCGCCACAGCAAGAAATGTGCTGCGGGGTGTCGTTTCGGGAGGAGCCATCTTGGGATCATGGCATGACAGGGGAAACAGGCCCCGTCAATTGGCGACGATGCTAGGCTTGCTCGCGGCTCAGGGCTTTTTTGACCGCAACCCGCCCCGCCATGCGGTTGCGGTGGCCCAGCACTTTCGGAAAGCGGGCGGGATCCACGCCGTCGGATTCGAGCCATGTCGCGACCGTGTAGAGATAGGGATCGCAGATGGTGTAAGACTCTCCCATCACCCAAGGGCCCTTGAAATACTCGCGTTCGATAATGTCGAAACAATCGCCCATGTTCTGCGGCACTTTCAGCTTCATGGATTCGATTGCCGCGGGATCATCCGACCAACGGGAGCCGCGCGGGCGGTGGGCATGGGCGACGTGCACTGTTGAACAGAGGTAACTGTTGAAGGCTTGAATCTGGGCAAACTTGAAGGGATCTTCGAGCGGTGCCAGATTGGCCTCGGGATAGGCTTGCGCGATGTATGCCAGGATGGCTGGTGTCTCAGTCAGAATGCCATGACCGGTAATGAGGGCGGGAACGCGGCCCTTGGGATTTACCTTGAGATAGTCCGGTTTGCGTTGATCACCTTCGGCAAAATTCAGGCGCGTGGCTTCAAAGGCGGCGCCCGCTTCCTCCAGCGCGATATGCGAGGCCAGTGAACAGGTATTGGGGGCGTAGAAGAGTGTGAGCATGTGCCTCAGGCAATCGCCTTCTCTTCCAGCAATTGCTTCAACTCGCCGGACTGGAACATTTCCACCATGATGTCGCTGCCGCCCACAAATTCGCCTTTGACATAAAGCTGCGGCACGGTGGGCCAGTTGGTGTATTCCTTGATGCCCTGGCGCACTTCGTCGCTGTCCAGCACGTTGATGCCCTTGAAGGGAACACCCATGTGGGTGAGGATTTGCGTCGCCTTGTTTGAAAACCCGCACATGGGGCTTTCGGGCGTGCCCTTCATGAAGAGAACCACGTCATTGGT
>JANMHO010000035.1:0-5106 GCA_031375195.1 Rhodobiaceae bacterium | reverse complement strand
CGGCCCGACGCGATGTTGAGCTTGACCGCCCTGCCCTTTTCATTGGAGATTGTCGATACACGGTCAACGGCGGCGGAGAAGGCCCGGGTGTCGACATCCAGCACCTTGTCGTTGTTGCGGGGAATGACGCGCTCATAATCCGGGAAGGTGCCATCGATCAGTTTTGAGGTGAGCACCAGATGGCCAACGGAAAAGCGGATTTTGGATGAGGACAGGGCGATTTCAACTTCACCCTCTTCACCTTCAATAAGCTTTACAACGTCCAAAACAGTTTTGCGCGGAACGATGATGCCGGGCATGGACTTGGCGCCGGAGGGCAAGGAGACTTGCGCCTGGGCCAAGCGGTGGCCATCGGTTGCGACGGCGCGGAGCAAATCGCCAGCCTTCACTTCATGCAAGTAAATGCCGTTCAAGTAGTAGCGGGTTTCCTCGGTTGAGATGGCAAAGCGGGTTTTTTCGATGAGGCCTTTGAGCTCATCAACGGAAAGCGAAAAGGTGTTGGTCATGTCGCCTGAAGCCAAATCGGGGAAATCCTCCGGCGGCAGGGCCTGCAGCGCGAAGCGGGATTTTCCGGCGATTACCGAGACGCGGTTGCCATCGCCTGCCTGGTCAAGTTCAAGCTGGGCCCCTTCCGGCAACTTCCGCACGATGTCGTAGAGCATGTGGGCGGGAACGGTGGCGGCCCCCTCGCGGGCCACTTCGGCGCCCACGGTTTCGACAATTTCGATATCGAGATCGGTGGCCATGAGGCGCAGGTGCGCGCCGGTCGCTTTCAGGAGGACATTGGACAGGATCGGAATGGTGTTGCGGCGTTCGACGACACTTTGCACGTGATTGAGCGCCTTGAGAAAAGAAGTCCGTTCAATCGTCACACGCATAAGCAGAAAATCCCTGTGCTTGAATAGCCACCCCTGTTCGGGCCGCAGACAATGGCCCGAAAGGGGGCGGTATTCAAGACTTTAAGTGGATTTTATTGCTGCTCAACCAGCCTTATCAACAGGGCCACTTCCTTGGCCAGGCGGTCATCGGTCTTGATCTGGTCATCGATCTTGCGGACGGCGTGGAGCACGGTGGAATGGTCACGCCCGCCGAAGCGGCGGCCGATTTCAGGCAGCGAACGGGAAGTCATTTTCTTGGCGAGATACATGCCAACCTGGCGCGGCACCACGATGGAACGCGCCCGGCGCGGCGACAGCAGGTCGGTTCTTGCCACGTTGAAATGGCGGCCGACAATCTTGAGGATATCATCAATCTTGATGCGGCATTGATCGGGGTTGGCCGACATGTCGCGCAGCACCATGGAGGCGAGATCAAGCGTGATCGGCGCCTTGTTGAACTGCTGGTAGGCAACGACCCGGTTCAAGGCGCCTTCCAGCTCGCGGCCACCGCCCGTTATGCGGTTGGCGACAAATTCCAGCACGTCATCGGGGATCACAATGGAATGGTCCCGCTGGTTCATGGCGATATAGCGGCTCAGCACGATTTTGCGGCGCAGTTCCAGGTCAGGCATTTCAATATCGATCACCAGGCCGCCGATGAGCCTGGAGCGCATGCGCTGGTCAATGGTGTCAAGCTGGGACGGCGGCACATCGGCTGCCACGATCACCTGCCGCCTGGAATCCACAAGGGAATTGAACGTGTGGCAGAACTCCTGCTGCATGGTCTTGCCCTGCAGGAACTGGAAATCATCGATCAACAGGACATCAACCGATTGAAACTGGTCCTTGAAGGAAATGGTGTCGCGCTGGCGCAGCGCCTGAATGAAGCTGTACATGAAACGCTCGGCGGTCAGGAACAGCACTTTGCGCTCAGGATGGATTTCACGAATGCGGTGGGCCACGGCGTTCAGCAAATGGGTTTTGCCAAGACCCGAGGCGGAATGGATAAAAAGCGGATTGAAGGTGACGGGCGCCCCCGCCATGGCTTCGGTGACACGGCAGGCTGCCGCATGGGCCAGCTGGTTTGACGTGCCAACGACGAAACTGTCAAATGTCTGCGTCAAATCAAGCTGGGTGTTGCGATCGCCCTGCGCCAGAAAGTTCATGCTGGCGGCGGGGCCTGTCTGAGGGTCATTTTGACCATGACGCTGGGGCTCAACGGCACGCTCGACAACTTCCGCAGCGCGCTGCGGCGCTATCTGGCCACGCACCCGCACCAGAATTGAGTCCAGCCGGCCAAATTCCACTTCGGCTATCTTCTGCAATTTGGTGACGTAATGGTTTTCAATCCAGCTTTTCAGAAAGCGCGTCGGCACAGACACAATCAGCCGGAGATTGCTATGGTCTTCCGCATCCATGCGGCCAAACCAGCTGGTAAAAAGATCATCCCCCAATTCAGCCCGCAGGCGCTGGGCGACACGTTGCCATTTTTGTTTTAGATCGACAATTGCCAGTTCAGTCATTCTGTTATCCGCGCTCACTTGCTCTGCTGATTTTTGTTTCAAGCTGGCCTCCATCATGTTCATTCCTGACACAGATTCCCGTTGCCGCTTTTTTTCCATTAAAAAGCAACCTACGCCTAACTCCACGCCTTCACTTACACTTTGGAAAAACCAACCGCCCCTTTGACGTCCAATCACCCCGTCACTTTACCCTGTGGCCTCACAGTCCAAAGTGTTATTCCACCCGTTATTGCGCGGCTCAAGAACCGCCCTTTCATTTGCCGCCTGCAGCGACAGGGCGAACCTACAAAGGCAGGGCGACACAGTGCAAGATGAATCCTGTGATAATCCGTACACGGAGCGAGCTTGTTCTTGCGGCAGTTTGCAGGATTTATTTCCGGTTTGGCCTAACTCCCTGATGTGACATTGTGAATCAGGAGGCGCTGCGATGCTGGCCACAAATGACCGTGCGCCGCAACATAATAAAATTGTTATGTCGAAGGGGGCAATCCAGGCGCGGTTTGAACAGATTTTGACAGGGCCGGATTAAGCTATTGAACTATTTAAGCTAAAATTGCCAAAACTGTCAGCCAGCGGACAAACAAAAACGCGCCGGAAAAATTCACGGCGCGTTTTCAAAAAGATATGTGGATAATCGTCAGGCTTTGAGAGCCCGAATGCGGCTGGTGAGGCGCGAAACCTTGCGCGACGCGGTGTTCTTATGGAAAACACCCTTCTGGGCGCCGCGCATCAACTCAGGCTCTGCTTGCTTCATGGCAATGACGGCTGCCGCCTGGTCGCCGGCACTGATTGCCTCTTCCACCTTGCGCAAGGAGCTGCGAACGCGGCTGACGCGGTTCTTGTTTACGGTGGTGCGGCGCGCCGAAACGCGTGTTGCCTTCTTTGCCGACTTCGTATTGGCCATTCTATTTCCTGATTGCTTAACGTATGGAGTTGGCGGCTTATATCGACGTGGCGGCTTCACGTCAATTGGCGAGTGGACAAGTGTTGCCGGCAGCGGTTAATAGCATCATCCGGCGTTTTCGGAATTGCCTGCCGCGCTTGGATAAGCGATAAATAACAAACAGTTACAAGGACAGTTATGCATAGCGAAACGCGACCCTGGGGGTCATTTCATATTCTGGACGAGGGAAAAGGATTCAAGGTCAAGCGCATTGTGGTCACGCCGGGTGGCAGGCTTTCGCTGCAAAGCCACAAGCACCGGGCCGAGCATTGGACTGTGGTGACAGGGATTGCAACGGTGACAGTTGGCGAGCGGCTTGTGGAGCTTGGCCGCTCGCAAGCCATTGATATTGCCCAAGGCGAAAAACACCGGCTGGAAAATTTTCATGCGGGCATTGTCGAGGTTATTGAAGTGCAGTTTGGCGACTATCTCGGCGAAGACGACATCATCCGCTACGACGACATATATAAAAGGGCATGACACGCATCGGCATTGATCTCGGCGGCACCAAGATTGACGCCATTGCAATGGCACCTTCGGGCGAGACTGTTTTCGAAAATCGCGTTGCCACACCCAAGACCTATGACGGGATCGTGTCCGCCATCCGTGAACTGGTTCATGCCGCAGGCGAAGGCACGGTTGGCATTGGAGCACCTGGCTCGCTCTCACGCAAAACCGGATTGTGGCGCAATGCCAATATTCTGGTGTGCAATGGCCGCCCTTTCAAGACTGATCTTGAAGCGGCCACCGGGCGACCCATTGCCATGGACAATGATGCGAATTGTTTTGCTTTGTCAGAAGCCATTGACGGGGCCGGGCACGGCTATTCCGTCGTCGCGTTTTTTACAGTCGGGACTGCCCTTGGCGGCGGGCTGGTGATTGATGGCAAGCTGGTTGCCGGGGCCAATGGCGAGGCGGGCGAATTTGGCCACACGGCGCTGCCCTGGCCCAATGAAACGGAATGGCCGCTGCTGCCGTGCTTCTGCGGAAAGAAGGGATGCGCTGAACAGTATGTTTCGGGGACGGGATTGGCGCGGGATCATCTGCGCGTCACGGGCGAAGATTTATCGGGAAAGGAAATTGTGGCGCGGGCGCGGGGTGGAAACGCGGATGCACGAGCCTCGCTGGCCAGACTGCAAGACCGCTTCGCGCGCGTCGCCGCCAATATCGCTTGCGTGGTGGACCCGGATGTATTCGTGATCGGCGGTGGCTTGAGTGAATTGCCGGAATTGGTCGAAGCGATGCCGCCGCTGATTTCCCGCTACAGTTTTTCCGGCACGGCGGAGGCGAAAGTGGCGCGCGCCCGGCATGGGGAAAAGAGCGGGGTTCGCGGCGCGGCGCGGTTGTGGGGGTGAGGGCCTTTCCCTTACAGCCAGCTCGTTCCGGTTTGCAGCGGCCCTGCTTCAAGATGCTTGGCGATTGTCTGGCCTATATCGGCGAAGGTTTTTCGCCTGCCAACTGATCCGGGTTTGATGCCTTTCGCGCAAATGAGGACGGGCACGCATTCCCTCGTGTGATCGGTTCCACGCCAAGTCGGGTCGTTGCCGTGGTCGGCGGTGAGGAGCATGAGATCGCCATCACGCAGGAGCTTCATGGCTTCGGGCAAGCGCTTGTCGAAATATTCCAGCGCTGCGGCATAGCCCGCAACGTCACGCCGGTGGCCGTAGAGTGAATCGAAATCGACGAAATTGGTCATCAACAGGCCGCCGCTTTTCAAGTTTGGCATTTCGGCGAGGGTTGCGTCGAAGAGGGCCGCGTTGCC
>JANMHO010000268.1:0-2810 GCA_031375195.1 Rhodobiaceae bacterium | reverse complement strand
CGCATTTTTTCTTTTTGACGCCATTGGCCATCACGTTCTTGATGACTTCGCCCTTCTTGCAGACGAGCTTGGGTTTTTCAGACGCCGTCGAGGAGCCGCTGTTGCCACCTGCCGCAAAGGCCGTTGAGAAGCCATAGGCCGCAATAAATGCGCCCAATGAAATGTACAGAAGCTTGTTCATCGTTTTTCTCCCTGATTGTCAGCGCAGTGTATCTTACAATCTTAACACCATTATGGCGGGAAGTCTGCCGATGACTTAAACGTGAACGAGAGATTAACGCGGTGTTCAGGACCGGCTCAGGCGCCACTGATCATGGTTGGGGCAACGATCAAAAAGGATCGCAAACCCAAGGAGAAAACCATGACCAAGATTAACCACCGCAGTATGTTAACCGGAGCGGCAGTATTTGGAGCCGCCGCAATTCTAAGCATATCCTTCTTTGGCGGCAGCGCTGAAGCCTCGGTTTCATCGAGGCTGATGAAATGCAATGGCCAAAACGCCGAAAGAGTTGTCAATTGCTGCGAGCAAGTGATAGCGAAAAAGCGCCCCCTGTGGATGATCAATACCAGCACCAGCTGCCATGCGGCAGTTGCTTGCAGAATGGTTAAGGTTTCCAGCGGCCTTACCTTGACCCATGTCTCGGCACCCAGGATCAAGAAAATCTGCTCGATTGTGCAGCAGGCGAAAATCAATGACGGGGGTGGCAACAAGGAACCCAAGCGGGAGCGGGGGACTCCCAATACCCGCAATACTCCCAACAACAACCCAAACGGCTCTTCGACAGCGCCAAAGTGATGTGAGCTTTAAGCGGGGAGTGGCCTCCTGGGAGGTCACTCCTTGGGCATTTTCCAATCATAGACCCATGACAGCCGGCCAATGAATTTCTGCGGGGATGTGCGTCGCAGAAACAGATTCCGCGCCTGCCGCACCAGGCCGCGCGCTTGATAGATTCTTCCAAGCTGGCGGGATTTTATCTGGATGTCCCGGGTGCGGGCAAAGCGGGCCTTGGCGAAATTCCTGAAGGCGGTTTCTATGTCACGGGAATTGCGAATTGCGACAGCGAGCTCGCAGGCGTCCTCAAGGGCCATGGCGGCCCCCTGGGCCAGATAGGGGAGGCTGGCGTGGGCGGCATCGCCCAACAGCAAGGTCCGGTTTTTTGACCATGCCGGCTTGGGTTTCACGTCTCGCGCTGGCCAAACGGTCCAGGTTTTTTGCGCATTGAGAAGATCCGCCAGCGGCTGGCAGGCGCGCTGAAATGCGGTGGCGGGTGTGGCTCTCCCTTCCACGACGCTGGCCACGATATTGAACAGCTCGCCATTGCTGACGGCGTAATGGACGACGTGGCCGCCGGGGTAAAGCCAGAGGGTTACAACCTCCACGTCAGTGCCTTGGGGAACGGACCCGGTGGGAACGAGGGCGCGGTAAATTGTGTGGCTGGATGATCTGCCGTTTTTGCCGTGAAGGCTGTTTCGCACGATTGAATTGACACCATCGGCGGCAATGATGGCTCTGGTCTTCAAGGTTTTCCCGGAATTTATTGTTAAAGTGGTGTCGGTCACGGAAACACCGGTGACTTCCGTGTTGTGGGCCAAAGTGATGCCGGGGTACTGATGCACAACCTGCAGCAGGGCGTTGTGCAGGTCGTTGCGATGGGCAACCCTGTAGGGCGCGCCCAGACGGCTTTCAAATTCGGGCCCGAGGACAACGCGCTGCAGGATATGACCGGTTATGCCATCGCGGACGTGGATTTCCCGGGGAGCCACGCAGTGGGGGGCCACGGCATCCCACACCCCCAGCCATTGGAGTGCGCTGACGGCGTTGGGGCCAAGCTGCAGGCCTGCGCCCAAGGCCGAGAAATCATGGGCCTTTTCGAGGACCAGTGACGATCTGCCGATGCGGGCCAAGCCCAAGGATGCGGCCAGGCCCGCAATGCCGCCGCCCACGATTATAAATGGCGAATCGCTCATGGGGCATCTTCGCACGTCAGTCGTTAAAATTCATGCGGCTGATTGTTGCTTGCGGTGGGCAAGGGTTGGGCTTAGAGCAACGCCTGCATTGTCTCAGGGACCCGCTTTATGGCATTTATTTCAGACGCTTTGAACCGCATTCAACCCTCGGCCACCATTGCCATTTCAAACAAGGCCATGGCGCTGAAAGCCGAAGGCAAGGACGTGATCGGCCTGGCGGCGGGAGAGCCGGATTTTGATACGCCGGACAATATCAAGGACGCGGCCATTGCGGCCATCCGGGCTGGCAAGACCAAATATACGGCGGTGGACGGCATTCCCGAGTTGAAGAAGGCGATTTGCGACAAGTTCAAGCGCGAGAACGGTTTGGATTACAAACCGTCGCAGGTTTCCGTTGGAACGGGCGGAAAACAGGTGTTGTTCAATGCCTTAATGGCCACAGTGAACCCTGGCGATGAAGTGATCATTCCAGCGCCCTATTGGGTGAGCTATCCGGATATTGTAATGCTGGCCGGTGGTTTGCCAGTCGTTGTTCAAACCTTGCTGGAGCATGGCTTCAAGGTGCAGGCGGCGGATTTGGAGAAGGCCATCACGCCCAAGACCAAGTGGATTATTTTGAACTCGCCTTCCAACCCGAGTGGCGCTGCCTATTCAGAGACAGAACTGAAGAAGCTTACGGATGTGCTGGTGCAACACCCCCATGTCTGGGTTTTGACGGATGATATGTATGAGCATCTGGTCTATGATGATTTCAAGTTTTTCACGCCAGCCCAGGTGGAGCCAAAGCTTTATGACCGCACGCTGACGATGAACGGGGTTTCGAAGGCCTATTGCATGACGGG
>JANMHO010000027.1:0-3848 GCA_031375195.1 Rhodobiaceae bacterium | reverse complement strand
GGTCACACACAGGAGCAGCAGGACAGTCACGATGAATTTCACGGGGGTCTCCTATCGCAATAATTTCAGCCAGCGTTTTGCCTCGCGGGCTACATTCGATGGCGCGGTGCCGCCAAAGCTGGTGCGCGAATTAACTGAAGCTTCGGCGGTCAAAACCTTGTACACATCTTTGGTGACGCGAGGTTCAATTTTTTGCATGTCCGGCAGTTTCAGGCCGGGCAAATCGCAATTCTGTTTTTCGGCCAAAGCGACAATTGAGCCTGTGATGTGATGGGCATCCCGAAACGGGATGTTCAGTGTACGGACGAGCCAATCGGCCAAATCTGTCGCCGTTGAAAATCCGGCCGCCGCCGCTTCACGCATCACATTCTTGTCAGGTTCCAAATCCCGCACCATCCCTGCCGCAGCAGCAAGGGCGAGCGAGAGATTGTCGATGGCATCGAAGGCCGGCTCCTTGTCTTCCTGCATGTCCTTGGAATAGGTGAGCGGCAGCCCCTTCATGACAACGAGCAATGCCGTCAGGGCACCCAGAATTCTGCCTGGCTTGGCGCGCACCAATTCCGCGGCGTCAGCATTGCGCTTTTGCGGCATGATGGAAGAACCGGTGGTGAACTTGTCGGACAGTTTCACAAAGCGAAACTGGGCGGTGGACCAGATCACAATTTCTTCGGCCAGCCTTGAGAGATGGGTGGCGCAAATGGCGGCGGCCGCAAGCAGTTCCAGAACGAAATCACGATCTGCCACGGCATCCAGGGAATTGCGCATGGGCCGGTCGAAGCCCAAGGCCTTCGCCGTCATGGCGCGATCAATGGGGAAGCTCGTGCCGGCAAGGGCTGCTGCCCCCAGCGGGCTTTCATTCATCCGCGTCCGGGCATCCTTCAATCTTGAACGGTCGCGCGCCAGCATTTCGACATAGGCCAGGCAGTGGTGGCCAAAGACTATAGGCTGGGCCACCTGCAAATGGGTGAAGCCCGGCATGATGGTCTTGGCATGGGCCAGGGCTTTTCCGGCGAGGGCCACTTGCAAATCCTTGATTTGGCCGTCGAGGTGATCCACCATGTCGCGAATGTAAAGCCGGAAATCGGTTGCAACCTGGTCATTGCGCGAGCGTGCCGTATGCAATCTGCCTGCTGGAGCGCCAATAATCTCCTTGAGGCGCTGCTCAACGTTCATGTGAATGTCCTCAAGGGCCACCGAAAACGTGAACTTGCTGCTTTCGATCTCTGCTTGAACCTGATCCAGTCCGCGCCTAATTTCAGCGGCGTCGGATTTTGAAATGATGGCTTGTCGGGCGAGCATTGTGGCATGGGCTTTCGAGCCCGCGATGTCTTGTCTATACAGGCGCTTGTCGAAGCTGATGGAAGCATTGATCTCTTGCATGATGGCGCTGGGTCCGGATGTGAACCGTCCGCCCCACATTTTATTGGTCATTGAAAATCCTCGTCCGCAATCAGGGAAGCCTTTTAGCCATGAATGAACCAAAGCGAAATCGAAATTCCCTTGTTATCTGGGCGGGCGGTATAATTCTAGCCTTAGGGGTTGGAGTTTTTGCGCTTGGCGGCTCGCGCGAGCAAGCCAAACCTGTCGGTGCCAGTGGCTATCAGGCCTTCGCCACCGGCTCCCTGGCGGCGTTTCTGGTGAAGGCCGACAGGCCGGCCATTCCCGAAATCGCATTCAAGGATTCGACCGGCTCTGATACCAATCTTGCCAAATGGCGGGGCAAGGTGGTTTTGCTCAATCTTTGGGCCACTTGGTGCGCGCCCTGCCGCAAGGAAATGCCGGCCCTGGCAGACTTGCAAAAGCAACTGGGGTCTGATGATTTTGAAGTCGTGGCGCTAAGTATTGATCGCAAGGGACTTGCGGCTTCGGCTGCATTTCTCAAGGAAACCGGGGCTGATACGCTGGGCCTCTATACCGACGAAACATCCAAGGCTTTGCATAGCCTGCAGGCTTTGGGCCTGCCGGTCACAGTTCTCATCGATCGCCAGGGCCGTGAAATCGGACGCCTGCTCGGGCCAGCAGAATGGAGCAGCGATGAAGCAATTGCCTTGATCAAGGCGGCTATTGCTGAAAAAAGCTAGCGCGTCGGCACCGGCTTTTCGTTGCGGTAGTCATAGAAGCCGCGGTTGGTTTTGCGGCCCAGCCAGCCGGCTTCCACATATTTGACCAGCAGCGGGCAGGGTCGATATTTCGAATCGGCCAAGCCTTCATAAAGCACCTGCATGACGGACAGGCAGGTGTCGAGGCCAATGAAATCTGCCAGTTCAAGAGGCCCCATGGGGTGTTTTGCGCCAAGCTTCATGGCCGTATCGATGGCTTCCACGCCGCCCACGCCTTCATAAAGCGTATAAATCGCCTCGTTGATCATGGGCAGGAGAATGCGGTTGACGATGAAGGCCGGGAAATCCTCGGCGACGGCGATGGTCTTGTGCAGGGCGAGGGTAAACTCCTTGACGCTGGCAAAGGTGGCTTCGTCGGTGGCAATGCCGCGAATGAGTTCCACCAATTCCATCACGGGCACGGGGTTCATGAAATGGATGCCCATGAATTTTTCCGGGCGGCCTGTGACTGCCGCAAGCCGGGTGATCGAGATCGAAGATGTGTTGGAGGCCACAATGGTGTGGGGCTGCAGGTGCGGGCAGAGCGCTTGGAATATCTTGCGCTTGATCTGCTCGTCCTCAATGGCCGATTCAATAACGAGGTCGAATTCAGCAAAACCTTCGTAACCTGCAATTGGCTTGATCAGTTTTAAAGCGGCATCGCGGGCCGCTTCAGTGATCTTGCCGGATTTTAGCTGCCGCCCCAGATTGCCAGTGATGGTGTTTATTCCGGAATCGATGCGGTCTTTGCTCACATCGTTGACGCCGACTTCAAAGCCTGCGAGGGCGCAGACATGGGCTATGCCGCTTCCCATTTGGCCTGCGCCAATGATGCCGACTTTCTTGATCTTCATGACTTTTCAGTAACTCAATTGGCTTTAGATGTTGAACCTATAGCGTGTATGGAGTTAGAGCAAGTCTATTTCGCAAGTGCAGCATCGCGCTGCAAGCACGGTATTTTGGAGGTTGGGGCCATTGACAGACAAGGCTGACAAAACGGGCCACGGGCTTGCGCTATGGTCTCTGCTGTTTGGCAACTTCGTCATCGGCACGGGCGTGTTGCTGCCAGCCGGACTTTTGAATGTCTTGGGCACTGACCTCAATGTGCTGCCGGCAACTGCCGGCCTATTACTTTTTGCCGGTGGCTTGGTTGTGGGGGTCGGCGCGCCGCTCTTGGCTGGCCTCACCAGCCGGCTTGATCGCCGCATGTTGCTGGCTGGGGCAGCCCTGATCTATGCAGCGGGTCATGTGCTAGCCGCCTTCGCACCGGATTTTTGGTCGCTTCTCACCATTCGAACGGTGAGCATGGTTGCCGCCGCATTGTTTACGCCCCAGGCGGCGGCCACTGTTGGTTTGCTGGTGCAGCCTGAAAAACGCTCGCAGGCGATTGCCTTTATATTTATCGGCTGGTCCATGGCGTCGGTTGCAGGCATTCCGCTGGGAAGTCTGTTGGCGGCTGAAATAGGCTGGCGGGCTGCTTTTCTGGCAATGGCGGCTCTTTCGGCAATCGCCTGCGCCGGTGTTTGGGCGTCACTCAAGCCCGGCCTTCGGGGGCAACCCCTGCAACTCGCATCATGGATTGCGGTGTTCAGGAATCCGGTGCTGCTCTGTGTCATGCTGGTGACTTTGCTCAGCATGTCGGGTCAATTCACAGTGGTGAGCTATCTGGCCCCCACACTGCGCGAGGCCTTTGACGCGACTCCATCCGGGATCGCCGCAATGTTCGCCATTTTTGGCGTGGCTGGTGTT
>JANMHO010000248.1:0-1858 GCA_031375195.1 Rhodobiaceae bacterium | reverse complement strand
CTGAAGTCTGCCAAAGGCTCGCCAAAACCGCGCAGCGGTTGCGTAATCCGCTCGCCTTCATCGGGCGGGCCATCATAGACATGGGCCAGCGCCACAACCCGGCGGCCCCAAGCCTGTTCCGGGATTGACGGATCCGGTTGCACTGTTGAGAACTCTGCCAGCCCGCTCAATCTGTCCGGCGCGGTTTTCATGAAATCCCGCCACAGAGGCAATATCTCGTTGGCGCGTTCTTCGGGATAGGCTGGTCCACAGAAGAAGAGCTCAGGTTCAACTGGGTGCAGTTTGAATTCAAAACTTGTGACAATGCCGAAATTTCCGCCGCCGCCACGCAGCGCCCAAAGCAGCTCCGGATTTTCCGTCTCGCTGGCGCGGATCAACATCCCATCTGCGGTTACAATGTCTGCTGCCATCAAATTGTCGCAGCTCAGACCATGGGTCCCACGCAACCAACCTATGCCGCCCGAAAGTGTAAGACCCGCAACACCGGTGTTTGAAATCAGTCCACCGGGTGTCGCCCTCCCAAATGGCGCGGTAGCCGCGTCAACATCGGCCCACGTGGAGCCGCCTTCAACAATGGCGCGGTCCAGGCCAGGCAACACCCGGACGGCATTCATCGGTGATAAGTCCACCATGAGGCCCCCTTCACAAACGGCGTAACCTGCAACATTGTGGCCACCGGAGCGAACGGCGATACCCATTGCATTGCCGCGCGCAAACTTTATGCAGGCCACAACATCTGCAGCGTTTTGACATCGCGCGATGAGGGCTGGCCTGCGGTCAATCATGGCGTTCCAGACGACCCGCGTCGAATCGTAAGCTGGATTTGCCGGTTCCAGCAACTCGCCACGCAGGCTTGAGCGGAGGTTTTCGATTGTGGATGCAATTGCCATGTTGTGCTCCTTTGACTTTTGCAGAGGCTAGCTTGACTATCGGCAATGCACTAAAGTCAAAAACACGGAAAGGCGGTCATTTCTGTCATGACTGGGTCAAATACCAGATTGAATGTAGCGGTTCTTGCTGTGCCAGAGGTTACAGCTTCATCGCTTTACGGCATGTTTGATCTCTTCTCCTCGCCGGGCCGCGATTACAAGTTCATAACGCACGGTGCTGCGGGAGAGCAGCGCATGCATCCATATGTTGTAGCTAAAAACATTGAGGTCTTCGAAGCCGCCAACGGAATTAGGATTCAACCAGACTACAGCTTCGCCGATTGCCCTCGACCCGACATCGTTTGCATCCCGGACTTTTTCGTTAACCCTGGGGATAGCGTTGCAGGGCAATATGAGACGGAGGCGCTCTGGCTGAAGAAAGCGCACGATGACGGGGCAATGCTGGCAAGCGCCTGTTCGGGTGCTGTGTTGCTTGGCGAGGCTGGATTTCTGGATAACCGTGAAGCGACAATTCATTGGGGTTACATATCAACGCTCACAAACAATTACCCAAATGTGAGGGTGAAGCCACATCAGTCTCTTGTCTTAAGTGGCGAAGCGCAACGTATTGTCATGGCAGGTGGCGGTTCAAGCTGGCAGGATTTGGCCCTGTATTTGATCGCGCGCTTTGTAAGCCTCAGGGACGCCATGGAGGTTGCAAAGGTCTACCTGCTGCAATGGCACGACATGGGCCAACTACCATTTTCGGCGCTTTTGCGATTCAGGCAAACTGACGATGCCATGATCAATCGATGCCAGCAATGGGCTGCTGACAACTACAAAACGCCTTCACCGGTGGCGGCGTTGGCGCAAGTTTCCGGCCTCCAGGATCGGTCATTCGCGCGGCGATTTACAAAAGCAACCGGCATGACCGCGCTGGACTACATTCATGCCTTGCGGCTGGAGGAAGCCAAACAGATGCTGGAGAC
>JANMHO010000219.1:0-2211 GCA_031375195.1 Rhodobiaceae bacterium | reverse complement strand
GTTGGAATTTTCTTGAGCTCGCTCAGGCAGTCACCAACCAGCACGCGGTTATGCAGCGGTCTGATATCCGGTTTAGTCTCGAAGCCCATTCATCCGCCCAGTTCAATTCAGCCAGATGACTGGTATGAATCTTTGCGGAGTTTCCGTGAATCGAATTCAGTGAAAATGGTTAACGGGCGAACAATTTCGCAATGGGCGCGAAGCTTTTGCGGTGATGAATGCAGGCGCCCAATTGTTGCAGGGCTGCGTGATGGGCCGCCGTTCCGTAGCCCTTGTGGCGGGCAAATCCATAGGCCGGAAATTCCTGGCCAAGCTTGATCATGATGCGGTCCCGCGTGACCTTGGCGATGATCGAGGCCGCCGCGATTGAAAGCGAACGGGCATCGCCTGAAACAATTGTTTGAACCGGGCATGAAAGCGTGGGAGCGCGATTTCCGTCAACCAGCGCAAAATCCGGCTGGCGGTCAAGTCCTCGAACTGCCTCCGCCATTGCCCACATCGTGCTGGCCAGAATATTGTCCCGGTCAATGCGCGCCTCATCGCCGATGCCGACGCCAACGTTCGCCGATGACATGATCTCGTCGAACAATATTTCCCGCTTTGCTTCATTCAGCTTCTTGGAATCATTGAGGCCGCGCGGAATGCTTTGCGGGTCCAGAACAACCGCGGCAGCCACGACGGGCCCCGCCCAGGGGCCCCGGCCAGCTTCGTCAATGCCACAGATCAGCGAATGCCCCAGTGCTTTGGCGGCAAGTTCAAAACTGAAATCAGGAAGCGTGGAATCAGTCTTTGCCATTTCTGACTCAAACCAAATCCGCAACGCCTGCGCAAGGCTAAATCAGCATCAACTGCTCGCCCGGCTGCGGCGGCACACAGAACAAATCACCCGCAAGCCGGACACGGTTTTTGTTGATGCCAAGCCGCTCGCAACTCATCTGAAAGCGGCGGCCAATCGTCCAGGCATAAGGTCCGGTGCCAGACATGCGCTTGCCAAACGTCGAATCGCTTTCTTTCCCACCACGCACGGATTTCACCAAGGACATGACTTTCGCAGCCCGGTCCGGCATCTCGGTCCGCAGCCATTCCTTGAAAATATCCTTAACTTCCAGCGGCAAGCGCAGCATCGTGTAGCCCGCCTCCTTCACGCCAGCCACCGCCGCCGATTTCAAGATCGCCTCAATTTCCATGTCATTCACGGCAGGGATGACCGGCCCCATCATGACAACGGTGGGCACACCTGCAGCTGACAAAATGCGAAGAGCCTCGAGACGCTTTGCAGGGGTTGATGCCCGAGGCTCCATGGCGCGCGCCAATTTACCGTCCAGTGTTGTCAAAGAAATCGCAACCTTAACCAGCCCGCGTTTTGCAAGCGATGTCAGAATATCCAAATCCCGCAACACCAAAGCAGACTTGGTGACAATGCCAACCGGGTGATTGAATTCAGACAGGACTTCCAGAATCTGCCGGGTGATCCGGTAAGTCCGTTCGATCGGCTGATAGGGGTCCGTATTGGAACCCAGCGCCAAAGTGCGGGCCACATAATTGGGCGCGGTCAATTCCTCCCGAAGAAGAGCCGCCGCGTTCGGCTTGATGAAAAGCTTGCTCTCGAAATCCAGTCCCGGTGAAAGCCCCATATAGGCGTGGGTTGGCCGCGCATAGCAATAAACACAGCCATGCTCGCAGCCGCGGTAGGGATTGATCGACCGGTCAAAGGAAATATCCGGTGATTGATTGCTGGAGATAATAGTCTTGGGTAATTCTTCAAAAACTGTCGTCTTGAGGGGAGGCAATTCCGCCAGCGAATCCCAGCCATCATCAAAAAACGCCACCCCGTTCTTCTCATACCGTCCCTTGATGTTGTTCCGCGCGCCCCGCCCCCGCATCTGGTGCGGCAGAGCAGTGGCTGCGGACTCAAATCCGACCGAAGGTCTCATATCAAGAAGCGTTGGCATGATTCCATCTAGCACAACCCACAGAACATAACAAGAACAAACTCGTGAAACCTGCCGAACACCGCCAAGAGGGACGCCATGAAAATCAAAACCTTGGCGCTGGGTCTCGCCGCTCCCCTGTTTTGGGGAACCGGCCTTACACTTGCCAAACCGGCAGTCACCCACTTCCCGCCGCTCTTCATGATGCTGCTGGTTTACGGTGGGATAGCGCTGGTTATGCTGGTGACCGTGCGGGAGAAAATCAAGACACCTTGGAAAT
>JANMHO010000165.1:0-2660 GCA_031375195.1 Rhodobiaceae bacterium | reverse complement strand
CCCAGCTCTTCGATAATATGCCGGATTTTTGAAACCTGCTCGGCGTTTGATTTCGCCAGCTTTCCCTTGCCGATATGGAGGCTGTCTTCAAGGCCCACCCGCACATTGCCGCCCATCATCACGGCCTGGGTTGCAAACGGCATTTGATTGCGGCCAGCGGCGAGGACCGACCATTGATAGGCATCGCCAAACAACCTGTCGGCGGTCTCCTTCATGAACATGAGGTTGCGCATCTCGGCTCCAATGCCGCCGAGGATGCCGAAAATCATTTGCACAAAAAAGGGCCCCTTCACCAATCCGCGATCGACAAAATGCGCGAGGTTGTAGAGATGGCCCACATCGTAGCATTCATGCTCGAAGCGGGTTCCATGCTCCTCTCCCATAGTCTTCATGATGCGCTCGATGTCGCGGAAGGTGTTGCGGAAGATCAGGTCATCGGTGGCGCGCAGGTAGGGTTCTTCCCAGTCATGCTTCCAATTCTTGTAACGGTCCGCCAGGGGATGCAGCGCGAAATTCATCGACCCCATGTTGAGCGAGCACATTTCAGGCTTCAGTGATTTGGGGCCTTCGAGCCGCTGGTCGACTGTCATCATGATGCCGCCGCCGGTGGTGATGTTGATCACGGCGTCGCAGCCCTGCTTGATGCGCGGCAGAAATTCCATGAACACGGCAGGATCCGGCGTGGGCTTGCCGTTGGCCGGATTGCGCGCGTGAAGATGCAATATGGCAGCACCCGCCTTGGCCGCGTCAATGGCCTGTTCGGCAATTTGCGTTGGTGTCACGGGCAGCGCATCAGACATGGTGGGCGTGTGAATGCTGCCGGTGATGGCGCAGGTGATGATGATTTTACGGGCCGGGGCTTTTGCCATATCTGATCTTTCAAATGAACGTGGGAGAGTTGGGCGAGTCAAGAGTTGAGACGGTGTCGCGGGTCTAGGAAATGGTGGAGCAGAGGGGGATCGAACCCCTGGCCTCGGCATTGCGAACGCCGCGCTCTCCCAACTGAGCTACTGCCCCTTGGCCTGAGGTTGTAAATCCGGGGCCATGAGCCGTCAAGCAGGGGTGGCTTGCATGGGCGGCGCAATCACCTTACATGGGAGACCAGCTCAAACAGCATAGCAGGCACCATGGTCAATCCCGTCATCTGGCTCATTCACAGCGTTCTCAATATCTACTTCTATGTGATCCTGGCCAGCGTCATCATGAGCTGGCTCATCGGCTTCAATGTCATCAATGGCTCAAACCAATATGTGCGCCAGATCGGCTACGCGCTGCACCGCCTGACGGAGCCCCTGCTTGGCCCCATCCGCCGCAGGCTGCCGGATTTGGGTGGCATTGATATTTCGCCGATTGTCCTGTTGCTGGCCCTGCAGTTTGTGCAATACGCGATTGTCTATTATGCCAACCGCTATTTGTGAGCGGGCCCCTTAGAGGCAATCTTCTTTCGGTCCGGGTGACGCCGAAAGCTTCGCGCAATGAGATTGCCGGGCTCCATGCGGCAGCGGACGGTGTTGTCTCGCTCAGCGTCAGAGTAACAGCAACACCAGACAAGGGCCGGGCCAACCGGGCCGTGATTGCGCTCCTCGCCAAAAATACCCATGTTTCCAAGTCAACTTTCACCCTTGTCAAAGGCGAAACAGATCGCAATAAGACATTCCAAATCAGCGGAACCACCGAACCCCTTGAGGCCTTGATCGCCTCATTCACCAATACAGGAAGCAAAGATGGCAGAGATCATTGACGGCAAGGCTTACGCCGAGGGCCTGCGGGCGCGCATGGCCAAGACTGTGACCGAGCTCAAGGCGAAGCATGGTTTGACGCCAGGGCTTGCGGTTGTGCTGGTGGGCGAAGACGCGGCGAGCAAGGTTTATGTGGCCAACAAGGCCAGACAGACTGTCGAAGTTGGCATGAATTCGTGGGAGCACAAGCTGGATGCCGCAACGCCCGAGGCCGAGCTTTTGGCGCTGGTGGAAAAACTGAATGCGGACCCCGCCTGCCACGGAATTCTGGTGCAATTGCCGCTGCCCAAGCACATTGATTCCGCCAAGGTGCTGAGCGCCATCAATCCGGACAAGGATGTTGACGGGTTTCATGTGGTGAATGTGGGAAGGCTTTCGACGGGGCAGGACTCCCTGGTGCCCTGCACGCCTGTGGGTTCCGTCATGCTGGCGAAACACGCGCTGGGTTCGCTCGATGGGCTTGAGGCCGTGGTGATTGGACGCTCAAATATTGTGGGCAAGCCCGTGGCGCAATTGCTGCTGGCCGAGAATTGCACGGTCACCATCGCGCATTCCAAGACCAGGGATTTAGCCGCCGTGGTGCGCCGGGCCGATCTGGTGATCGCTGCCGTGGGCCGGGCTGAAATGGTAAAGGGTGACTGGCTGAAGCCCGGCGCCTGCGTCATTGACGTGGGCATCAACCGCATCGAACGTGACGGCAAGGGCAAGCTCGTAGGCGATTGCGATTTTGCCTCATGCGAAAAAATTGCAGGCTCCATCACGCCAGTTCCCGGTGGCGTAGGCCCCATGACTATTGCGTGCCTCTTGCGCAACACGGTGCGCGCCGCCTGCGCGCAAAGGGGAATTGCCATTCCAGAGATGTGAAGCGCAGCAATGGACCGCTGCAATTGCTTCAACGTGTTTGTTCAGCCGATGTTGGCT
>JANMHO010000159.1:0-1923 GCA_031375195.1 Rhodobiaceae bacterium | reverse complement strand
GTGCGGGCCGTGAAATTCACCCGGATTGTCCCGCGCATCCATGTCTTCCCCTATGATTCCCTGCGGCCAGCACCCCCACCTTTAGCCGCTTCCGAACTGCCGCCCGATGGCCGGGTCAATTCCGTGCGCCTCCACCGCAGGCTTCAAGCCCTCAAGCTGGCACTCGACGATCTTCCGCGCCAGGCCAAGCGCCTCGTGCGCTGGCAGCAGAGGCGGAAAGCCTCACCATGGCCGAAGTCCACCTCACCGCTCCGGCCCGGCCATCCGCCGGGCTACCGCAGGAAGCCCATTCATGAGGTCGATGACGTGCTCATCGAATGCGAAGCACTCGCCTGGGACGCGATGAAGCCCGACACGTCCTGAACAGTGTGCTTAAAGGAAAATCGTCCGTCTACGGACTAATTTGAGTGGGAGCGACACGGCTTTCATTGACCAAACCCATGCCCGCAACAGATTCCCCACCTCAATCGGAGTGGGCGGACCCTAACGCCACGATATAGCTTACCATATGAAGCCGATCGTTCGCAGCAAACGAAAGCGTAATGGCGCTCGTTGTGTGGACTTTTCCGGATCAATATGGATGAAGATTTGGTAGCGAGAGAGAGACTTGACCCCCCGGCCCCAGGATTATGATTTCTGTAGTATTTGTTTGATTTCAAAAACTTAAGGTGTTTCAAATTGTCTAGAGACGTGTCGAAACAAAGGAAGATCCATTCTTTTGTCTCGATGGAAAAAGTCAAAAAGCGATCGGTTCATTTAAACCTCAATCTGCGCAATGACTGTAATTGTTTTGTTTACCAGAGACAGGATTTCCTGTTCACCCGAAATGCCTATCCATCTGTCTGTCTGTGATCCACTTAATGCGCAACTTTAGTTGCCTTTTCGAGCTTGTCCCAGTCAAAAGCAACGCCGTTACCCGGAACATCAGGCGCAATTGCCATATGGTCCTGAACTATCAGTGGCCGTGTCGTATATTGATCAATTGGGAAAGAGTGAACCTCGAGCCAGCCAGCATTGGATTGACCGGATAGCAGGCTGACATGTAGTTCTTGCATTCCATGGCTGCACACAGATATTCCATGAACGCGTGATAAATCAGCCACCCTCAGAAAACCTGTAATCCCGCCGCAATTGGAGGCGTCTGGCTGGATAAAAGATAATTTTGACTTCTCGAACGCCAGTTCGAATTCATGAATCGTGTGCAGATTTTCTCCCATGGCCAGCGGGATTCCTGTCGCGTCAGAAATGCGGCCATATCCAGCAAAGTCATCGGGAATTGTCGGTTCTTCGAACCAAAGCAAGTCAAACGGCTTGAATGCCTCGGCCGCTGCAATTGCTTGTTCAACACTCATCGAATAATTGGCATCGACCATAAAGGCGATATCTGGCCCGATCAAATTTCGCACTGCTTTGATACGGGTGACATCCTCAGCCAGCTCTGGCTGGCCGATCTTGATCTTTACGCCATTGAATCCGCGCGACAAGTATCCCCTTACGCTGTCAAGAAGTTTGGGGAGTGGAAAGCCGAGATCGATTCCGCCACAGTAGGCACGGCAGCGGGTGCCAGCACCGCCGGCCATTTTCCAGAGCGGCTCCCCGCGATTCTTGCCGCGAAGGTCCCACAATGCAATGTCGACTGCAGATATGGCGAATGACGCGATGCCACCCCTTCCTACGTAATGCACATGCCACTGCATCGCGTCGTAAAGCGCCTCGATATTGTCTGCATCTTTACCGACCAGGAATGGAGCCAGATCGTGCTCAATCATCGCTTTAATCGCTCGCCCGCCTTTGCCGCCCGTATAGGTGTATCCGGTGCCTTCAGACCCATCGGCAAGCTGAATCGTGGCGGTGACCAGTTCGAAATGCGTATGAGTTCCGTGTTTGGCGTCCACCAGAACTTCGGCAAGCGGCACATTGAAT
>JANMHO010000011.1:0-4101 GCA_031375195.1 Rhodobiaceae bacterium | reverse complement strand
CATCAAGCTTGAGAATGTTGGCCTTGACATGCTGGGGCGCGCAAAACGCGTTCGCATTGACAAGGAAAACACCACGATCATCGATGGCTCCGGCAAGAAGGACGACATCAAGGGCCGGGTGGCCCAGATCAAGGCGCAGATTGAAGAGACAACTTCGGACTATGACCGTGAAAAGCTGCAAGAGCGTCTGGCCAAGTTGGCTGGCGGTGTTGCGGTGATCAAGGTGGGCGGTTCCACCGAAATTGAAGTGAAGGAAAAGAAGGACCGCGTTGATGACGCGCTGAACGCCACGCGCGCCGCCGTTGAAGAAGGCGTTGTGGCTGGCGGCGGTGTCGCGTTGCTGCGCGCCAAGAAGGCGGTTGAAGCCTTGACCTCAACCAACGCTGACGTGCAGGCCGGCATCAACATCGTGTCGAAGGCGCTGGAAGCGCCTTTGCGCCAGATCGTTGAGAATGCCGGTGTTGAAGGCTCAATCGTTGTCGGCAAGCTGCTGGAGAAATCCGGCAACTTCGGCTTCGATGCCCAGAACGAGGAATATGTCGACATGGTTGCCGCCGGCATCATCGACCCAACCAAGGTTGTGCGCGTCGCCCTGCAGGACGCGGCCTCGGTTGCCTCGCTCCTGATCACCACGGAAGCCATGATCGCCGAGCGCCCAAAGGACAAATCCGGCGGCGGCATGCCAGGCGGTATGGGCGGCGGCGGCATGGGCGGCATGGGCGGCGGCATGGATTTCTAAATCCAGCCACGTTCGACGTTTCGAAATGCAGAACCCCGGTGGAAACACCGGGGTTTTGTCATTGAAGTGTATTTGGCTTGGGTTAGATTGCTTTCATGAATACGCAATCCCACATCCTCATGGGCGCCGTGCTGTTTGGCAGCAATGTTCCTCGCCGCGCCTGGGCAGGGGTGTTTGGCGGGCTCATACCTGATGTGCCGATGCTGGCTATCGTGTTGGCGCTCAAAATTTCCGGGTTGCCGGACCAAACCATATTTGGCGAGCTTTACTGGCAGAATTGGTGGCGGGTGACCAATGGGGTTGCGCACTCATTTATCCTGTGGGGCGCACTGCTGGTGTTCAGCCTCGTGCTGCGGCACAAGGCCCCGTGGTGGCCGCTGGTTGCCATCTTTTCCGCCTCGGCGCTCATTCACACCGGCATTGATTTTCTGGTGCACCGGGAGGATGCGCATATGAGCCTTTGGCCGCTCACGCGGTGGAAATTTGTCTCTCCCGTCTCCTATTGGGACTGGCGGCATTTCGGCAGGTATTTCAGCGTGTTTGAAATGGCCCTTGGCTTGCTGATGGCCGGATTGTTGTTCTCGCGGTTCCGGCATATCGCCGCGCGCGCCGCATTGGGGGTTGCCATGGTGATCTATGTGGCGGTGCCGGCCTATTTCATTCTTTTGTAACGCCGGCCTCGCAAAAAGGTGACTGCTTGTGAAAGGACAGCTCACGGGAGATTTGCTATAGGGGCGCCATGACACCAGTAACAGACAGACAGGGGAAATTCTCCCCGCTCAAAACCGCAACGCTCGCATTGGCACTCTTGCCTGCGCTGGTTATTTCCTATTGGTTTTTGACGGACCAGTTGGGGCCCTTGGCGGTGAAGGCGGCGCTCCGGCTGGTGGGCGACTGGACGATCCGATTGCTGATCATCACATTGGCGCTCACGCCTCTGCAGCGGGTTTTGAATTATCCGAAGATTGCGCTGATCCGGCGCATGCTGGGGGTCACGGCATTCGCCTATGCCTTGGCGCATTTCCTGCTTTACATCGTAAATGTCAAATATGACCTGATGTTCGTGGCATCAGAAATTATCTTGCGCATCTATCTCACCATCGGATTTGTGGCGTTGCTTGGACTGAGTTTGCTGGCTGCCACGTCGTTTGACGCGGCGGTTCGCAGACTTGGCAAGAGATGGAAGTTGCTGCATCAATCCGTCTACGGAATCGCTGTTCTGGGCCTTTTGCATTATTTCATCCAGACCAAGGCGGACGTGAGCCCCGCCACCTTGATGGCCGGATTCTATTTCCTGCTCATGGTCTACCGGGTGTTCATCAACCAGCGCATTGCGTTGAAGCTGCCGGCGCTGGCGGCGAGCGCGCTGATTGCTGCCATTCTCACCGTGATTGCGGAATTCGCCTGGTATGGGCTGGCGACCGGCATTGACCCTTGGCGCATAGCCAAGGCGAATGTGCTTTTCACCTTCGGATTGCGGCCTGCGATCATTGTTCTGCTCGTGGGGCTTGTTCCAGTTGCCTGCGTGTTTGCCCGGGACAGCGGCATCAGAAACTGGTTCACGGCACGCAAAGCAACCGTTTCAAGTTTGTAATTTAAACCTTTCCCCCCAGGCCCTATATAAGGCCTATGAATATTCAGAATCTGCCAAACACTGACGAAATAGAAACCATACTCGGCATGGGGCGCGGGGGCATCGCCACGCGTTGGCTTAAGCGCATTGTTTGGCTTGTGGTTCTGTCCGCGGCGATTGGAGGCGGCGCCTGGTGGTACCAAACCGCGCAAACCGCAGCAAACCTTGTGAGCTATGAGACGGCGCTGCTGTCTCGCGGTGATCTCACAATTACGGTGACGGCCACTGGCACCATCCAGCCCACGACGCAGATCGATGTTTCCAGTGAAATGTCGGGTGTGGTGCGCATGGTCAATGTGGACAACAACAGCCTCATCAAAAAGGGCGATGTGCTGGCCGAACTGGACTCGGAGAGATACAAGGCGCAGCTCCGCAGCCTGCGGGCCAGTGTTGCCGGTTCCAAGGCCAAGCTGGCGGAAGCAACCGCCACACTGACTGCCGCGGAACTGACGCTTGAGCGGCAATTGTCGTTGCAGGAAAAGGGCCTGGCGGTCAAACAGGAACTGGAGACTGCGCGCGCCGCCCAACAGCGCGCTGCGGCGGCCATTGCGTCGGCGGAAGCCGATATTCAGATCGCCGATGCCAATCTTGAACTGAAGCAACTCGACATCGATAAATCGCAAATCATTTCACCGGTGAACGGCATTGTGTTGAAGCGCGCCATTGAACCGGGGCAAACGGTTGCCTCCTCATTGCAGGCGCCCGTGCTGTTTACGCTGGCGGAGGATTTGAAGCGCATGCAGCTTGAGGCCAACATTGACGAGGCCGACATTGGCGCGGTGAGGGTCGGCCAGAGCGCCGCATTCACCGTTGATGCATTCACGGAACGAAGTTTTCCGGCCCGCATTGAAACCATCGAATTCTCGCCACTTGTCACAGAAGGCGTGGTTACCTACAAGGCTGTCCTCAGTGTTGATAATTCTGATCTGGCATTGCGGCCCGGCATGACGGCCACTGCGGATGTTGTTGTGCAACAGATTTCCAATGCATTGCTCGTTCCCAATGGGGCGCTGCGCTATTCACCCCCTGCCGCCGCACGGCAGGAGAGCTTCAGCCTGTCCAGGCTGTTTCTGCCGCGTTTCCCACGCAATGAGCGGCCCGCAAAGAAGGATATCAAGGCGGGCGAGCGCACTGTCTGGATATTGGATAATGGCGTTCCAAAATCGCTGACGATTGCGACGGGGGCAAGTGATGGCAAAATGACAGAGATGACCAAGGGAGAGATTTCGCCAGAAATACCCTTGATCACGGCTGCCAAGAAGGGCGGACAATAGACGTGGCTGCGCTTCTGGCGTTTGAGGCTGTCAGCAAAAACTATGGAGAAGGCGGCGGCATGGTCAAGGCGCTTGCCAGTGTCGACCTGGAAATCAACCGTGGTGAGTTCGTGGCCATCATGGGGCCTTCAGGCTCTGGCAAATCCACCGCCATGAATATTCTGGGGTGTCTTGACTCGCCGAGCAGCGGCCGATTTCTGTTCAATGAAGTGGACGCTACAAAACTGCCGCGAGACGGGCGGGCCTTGCTGCGGCGGCATTTTCTGGGCTTCGTGTTTCAGGGCTATAATCTGCTGAGCCGCACCACAGCCATCGAGAATGTTGAATTGCCGTTGATCTACCGGGGGACGCCGAAACGCGAGCGGCGCGAGCGGGCAGTCAAGGCCTTGCATCTGGTTGGCCTCAAAGGCCGCGAACACCATACGCCTGCCGAGCTCTCCGGAGGGCAGCAGCAA
>JANMHO010000112.1:0-2107 GCA_031375195.1 Rhodobiaceae bacterium | reverse complement strand
GACATTCTCGTCGGCCGTTCCAACCTATCTCTACGCAACGCTTCTGTCGGGCCAATACAGCATTCCGAATATCTATGCGGAAGTTGATGCGGTCTATACCAACACGGCGCCAGTTGATGCATATCGCGGTGCTGGTCGCCCTGAAGCCACGTATTTGCTGGAGCGCATTGTTGAAACGGCGGCGCGGGAATTGAAGATGGATCCGGCAGAATTCCGCCGGAAAAACTTCATCACCAGCTTCCCGCATCAGACACCTGTGATCTTTTGCTACGACGCCGGGGATTACGGCGCTGCACTCGACAAGGCGCTTGAATTGTCGGACTACAAGAACTTTGCCTCGCGCAAGGCGGCTTCCGCCAAGAATGGCAAGCTTCGGGGCGTTGGCTTTTCGGCTTACATTGAAGCATGTGGCATCGCACCATCGGCGGCCGTCGGTTCGCTGGGTGCGGGCGTTGGATTATGGGAGTCAGCTGAGGTTCGCGTGAACGCGGTTGGAACTGTTGAAGTTCTCACCGGCTCGCACAGCCATGGCCAGGGCCATGAAACAACTTTCGCGCAATTGGTTTCCGAAAAGCTTGGCGTTGACATCAACAATGTTGCCATCGTTCATGGCGACACTGACAAGGTGCAAATGGGCATGGGCACATACGGCTCGCGCTCAGGCGCCGTTGGCATGACGGCCATTTCGAAAGCCCTGGACAAGATTGAAGCCAAGGCCAAGCGCGTTGCCGCTGCGGTGATGGAAGCTTCAGTTGACGACGTTGATTTCAAGGATGGCACCTTCACGGTGAAGGGAACCGACAAGAAGATGGCGTTTGGCGAAGTGGCTCTTGCTTCCTATGTTGGCCACAAGTTCAACTCTTCGGAAATTGAAATTGGTTTGAAGGAGACTTCATTCCATGATCCATCGAACTTCGTGTTCCCGGCTGGTGTTCACATCTGCGAAGTGGAAGTTGATGCGGATACGGGGCTCACCAAGATTGCCAGCTACACGGCTGTTGATGATTTTGGCACCATCATCAATCCAATGATCGTTGAAGGCCAGGTGCAGGGCGGCGTTGCCCAGGGAATTGGCCAGGCGCTGATCGAAGGCGCTCATTATGACCGCGAATCCGGGCAGCTGTCGACGGGCTCGTACATGGATTACAACATGCCGCGCGCTGCCAATATGCCACACATTGAAAACTTCAAGCTTGGCTTCACGGTCACCAAATGCCCGTCGAACCCGCTCGGCATGAAGGGTTGCGGCGAAGCCGGAGCCATTGCGGCGCCACCTGCGGTGATCAACGCTATTACGGATGCGATTGGGGTGCGCGACATTGCGATGCCGGCAACACCGCTCACTGTATGGCAGGCCATGCAACCCATGAAACGCGCAGCAGAATAAGTTTAAGGAAGATAGAAAATGGAAAACTTCAATTATCATCGTCCGGCAACGGTCAATGCTGCGGCAGCGCTTCTGAAAAAATCCAAGGACGGCAGCTACATGGCGGGCGGTCACACGTTGCTGCCCACCATGAAGCAGGGCTTGGCGAAACCCACCGACATCATTGACTTGTCGGCAATCAAGGGTTTCTCCGGAATTGCGGTCAGCAAGTCGGCTGTCGTTATCAAAGCCGGCACAACCCACATGGAAGTGGCCACCTCCGCTGCCGTCAAAAAAGCCATCCCCGCACTTTGGGAAATGGCTGGAAAAATCGGCGGCGTTCATGTGCGCAACCGGGGAACCATTGGTGGCTCGATTGCCAATAGTGATCCAGCGGCGGATTACCCTTCGGCCTGTGTCGGCCTTGGCGCCACCATCATTACCGACAAGCGGAAAATTGCTGCTGATGCTTTCTTTACGGGCATGTTCCAGACAGCTTTGAAAACTGGTGAAATCATCACTGCGGTGAGTTTCCCGATCCCGAAGAAATCTTCACACATGAAGTTTCCAAATCCAGCTTCACGCTATGCCTTGACCGGCGTTTTCGTGTCGCAGGACAGTGCTGGAAAAGTGCGGGTTGCAGTAACGGGGGCCGGTCCGAAAGTGTTCCGCGTTGCTGATATGGAAGCAGCGCTTTCCAAAGACTTTGCAGCTTCCGCCCTGAATGGAATTCAGGTGAAG
>JANMHO010000110.1:0-2424 GCA_031375195.1 Rhodobiaceae bacterium | reverse complement strand
ACCGGGTTGCCGCGTTTGCCATCATGCACCGGCACACAGATGGTGCGATGCTCGCCCACATTGAATGATGAAATGAGCCGGTTGATTGTTTGTGAATCAATCAGCGGCATATCACCCAGACAAATCAGGACGGCATCCACATCAGGGGGGAGCGCCGCAAGTCCGCATTTCAGGGAGGTTGAAAGTCCATTGGCAAAGTTTTCATTGTGAACAAAGTGGATGGCGAGAGGCCGCAGCGCGGCTTTCACATGCTCCGCCTCGTTGCCTGTCACCACCACAACATGCTGCGCGTCGGATTGCTTGATATTTTCCACGCCATGCCGCAACAGGGGCTTGCCATCGAAATCGGCCAGCAGTTTATTGCTGCCCATGCGCGATGACTTGCCGGCAGCCAGAACAATGGCAGCAACGTTCGGCGCGCGCTGCGGCAAAACCTGCCCTTCGCGCGGCGCTGGCCGGCTCGATATTTCAGCCAAAAGCCCCCCTGCCCCCATGTCCATAATGTCATGGGAAGAAACCGGAATTCCGGCCAACACCCGCTGCAGCGCCCAGTCAAACCCGTTCACCTTTGGCGAGCGCGCGCAACTCGGCACGCCGATGACGGGGATATCCTGCAGTGAACCCAGCATCATCAAATTCCCAGGGTCAACCGGCATGCCGAGATGAATGACTTCGCCGCCAGCAGCGACAAGCCCCATCGGAATGACATCGCCACGATCCACGATGGCAGAAGCGCCAAACAGCAGAATTGGATCGCAACCCGCCACTTTCAATTTTGCCGCCGCGTTCTTCACAGCCTCGATTGAATGATCACAAATCATCACTTCGGCCAGATCACTGCCCAGCGCACTGACGCGCTGGCGCATGGCATGTTCGGACTTTTCCAGAAGCGAAGTCTTGCTGCGGGGCAGCCTGGTGATGACAAGGCCAACACGTTTGGCTTTCAAAGCGTCAACCCGCACCAGTGGTTCACCAGCGACGACTGCCAATGCCGCATCCAGCACGTTCCGCGGAACCGCAAAGGGAATAATTTTGACTGTGGCAATCATCTGGCGCTGTTCAACCAGGCTGAAGCCGGCAACCGTCGCAAAAGTTATGCTTTCATGAATGCGGTTGAGCGCGTTCACACGGGCGCTATCGACCACAACCAAACCATGCACTTGGGAATAAAGATTTGCGCGGCCTGTAAAGGGCTCCTGCGCGCTTACGCCAGCGCCACAAATCCTGGCCGCCAAGGCCCGCGCCGCTTCATCTTCCGGAACATCATCGGGCCCAAGCCTCGCCGCAAAAACCTTGGTGACGCCTGAAGCCGCCAGAAGCGCCACATCAGCAGCACTCAACACGCGACCTTTTTTCAACACTCCGCCGCTATGGCCAACAGAATGGGCCAGCACCGCTCCATGAGCGCTGGCAACCGGCATCTCGCCAAATTCCATCTCAGTCACCCAGCCGCAACGTTTTGGTCATTTCAGCCATGATTGATATTGCGATTTCCGCAGCACCCTTGGCGCCGATTGCCAATCCAATTGGCCCGTGAATGCGCCGCAACTCTGCGTCATCAAATCCCAGCGCCTTCAACCGGTCAACACGGGACCCCTGGGTCTTCTTTGAACCCAGGGCACCGATGTAAAAAACCTCTGACTTCAAGGCCAAGGCCAAAGCCGGGTCATCAATCTTGGGATCATGGGTCAAAGCCAGAAATGCCGTTCGGGCATCAAGGCCAAGCCGCGGCAAGATCTCATCGGGCCAATCCGCATGGAGCGCCACATCCGGAAATCGGGCACCCGTGGCAAACGCACCGCGCGGATCAATCACTGTGATGTCATAGCCAGCCTGCAGCGCCATCGGAATAACGCCCTGCGCGATGTGAACGGCTCCGATAATCACCAGCCGAAGCGGCGGATTATAGACATGCACGAATTCATCGCCATGAATACCCGACTGGTCAAACCGGAAAGCCTCATCCAGAACAGCCGCCAACGGATCATTTCCCGCTCCGGTTCTGGAAATCATCCGCTGCTCGCCGCCGCTTATTCTCGTAACGACAGCTACGGCCCGGCGTTCGGCCCGGGCTTTCTGAAGGACATCAAACAAATCGCGCTTCACTGGCCGAGCGGCTCCACATAAACCCGAATTTTTCCACCGCAGGCCAGTCCAACTTTCCAGGCTGTCTCATCAGCCACACCAAAGGCCAGAACTTTCGGCTTGCCCGATGCGATGGCATCAAGTGCTTCCGTCACCACCGCACCTTCAACGCAGCCGCCAGAGACAGAACCAATGAAATTCCCCTCTCCATCGATCACCAACTGGCTGCCAACCGGCTGCGGCGCCGATCCCCATGTTTCAATCACAGTAGCCAGGGCAACCTTCCGCCCTTCATTCAACCATTCCGATGCCTGATCCAGTATCATCCTAAACTCCACG
>JANMHO010000078.1:0-2490 GCA_031375195.1 Rhodobiaceae bacterium | reverse complement strand
ATCCCGTCCTGATGCTCGGTGGTATCGATGTGGCGGGTGCCGAACAGGATGGCAAAGACGCCCATGGTGACGGCCACCAGAATGGACAAGCCATCGGCGCGCTGCATGACCGGCATGATGGCTTCGGGAAACAGCGGATCGGTGATCATGGTCTGCAGGGACTGCGACACGGCCTTGAGCTGGATCGAGATATAGGGCACCACGCCGATGGTTGCGACGGCCGCAACCAGGGCGCCCAGCGCCTCGCTCTTGCCGTAGCGGGCCGAAAGGAAGTCGGCGATGGAAGCGATGTTCTGGCGTTTGGCAATTTCGGCAATGCGCTGCAGAAGCGGCCAGCCAAGGGCAAAAACCAGGATCGGCCCGATGTAGATTGGCAGAAAATCAAAGCCCGCGCGCGACGCGATGCCAACACTGCCGAAATAGGTCCATGACGTGCAGTAAACGCCGAGGGAAAGGGCATAAATAAAGGGGCGTGGCGAGCCTGGTTTGCGCCTCCTGGCCAACCTATCGCCCCAGGTTGCAACCGCAAACAGACCACCAAGATAGGCGAGGCCGATGAGGAATATTACCCAACTCTGCAACATGGGACCCAGCCTAAACGATTGCGGCCAGAAATCATATCCTCGCCAACCGGATCAACGGGCATTCAACAATCGTCTAATAGACGCACCCGGCATTGTTGGATAAGGCGTCTGCAAACCCGGGGTGGGAAGCATTCCGGAAACAAAAAGGAGGAAACACTGTGTCTGACCTGACGATGAATGCCCACGCCGCAAAGGGACAACGAATGAGCCGCGACGAGAAATTCGTCGTGTTTGCGTCTTCCACCGGAACGGTTTTCGAATGGTATGACTTTTATCTCTACGCCACTCTGGCCCCGTTTTTCGCGGCCCTGTTCTTCCCGCCGGGTAATGACACCGCGGCCCTGCTTTCAGCCTTTGCCACCTATGCGGCGGGCTTTCTGGTCCGCCCCTTTGGCGCACTCGTATTCGGCCGCCTTGGCGACATGATTGGCCGCAAGTATACATTCCTCGTCACCATGATGGTAATGGGCATCGCAACTTTTGCCGTTGGCCTGTTACCGACATTTTCAACTATCGGCTGGCTTGCGCCAGTTCTGCTGGTGGGCTTGCGCCTGCTGCAGGGCCTGGCACTGGGTGGCGAATATGGTGGTGCGGCAACTTACGTGGCCGAACATGCGCCGGGCAATCGCCGCGGGTATTCCACCAGCTGGATACAGACCACGGCGACCATCGGCTTCTTCCTGTCTCTTCTGGTGATTGGCATTTGCCGCGTTTACATGCCAGCAGCAGCGTTCGCTGAATGGGGCTGGCGCATTCCGTTCATCGTTTCGGCGTTCCTGCTGGTCTTCTCGATCTGGATCCGCCTGAAGCTGAATGAATCCCCCGTGTTCCAGAAAATGAAATCGGAAGGCAAGGCCTCAAAATCCCCGCTGAGGGATTCATTCCTGCGCTCACCCAACAACAAACTGGTCCTGCTGGCCCTTCTGGGCGCGACAGCTGGCCAAGGCGTTGTCTGGTACACAGGCCAGTTCTACGCCCTGTTCTTTCTCACCATCACGCAAAAGGTTGACTATCTCACCGCCTATTGGCTGGTGGGCATCGCCCTTCTGCTTGGAACGCCGTTCTTCATTTTCTTTGGCTCGCTGTCCGACAGGATTGGCCGGTTGAAGATCATCCTGGCGGGCTGCGTGATCGCCGCCTTGACCTATTTCCCGCTGTTTGGAATGCTGGCCAAGGCCGTGAACCCCGACTTGTCGACCTTCATCACCTCAAACCAGATTACGGTTTCCAATGATCCGGCGAATTGCCATGTCAATATTTTCGTGGGTCCATGGTCCAAATTCGGCGATTGCGACAAGGCCAACGACTTCCTGACCAAATCCGGCTTGTCTTTCACAACCATCAAGGGTGCGCCGGGTTCCGTCTCGACGATGACGATTGGCGCCAGCGGCACACCGGTCACGGGCTTCAGTCCTTTCACCTGGTCCAAGGCTTTGATTGACGCCGGCTATCCTTTGTTGAAAGCTGAAACGTCCACCGTCGCACTTGACAAGGCGCAGGCCGACCAACTCGCAGCCTTGCAGGCCGAGAAAAAAACCGCTGACGTCATGAAACTCTTGAATGACGCCCGCATCGCAGCCGACGCTACGGCCAAGAAGCTGGCGCCTATCGCCAACGTGGATGGCGTTGCGCTGGCTGCTGACGGCACCGGCGCCGCCACGGTCGCGCTCACCGAAATAGCGCAGGGAAATGCTGACAAGGCCAAGATCAACTGGCCGCTAGCGATCGGCATCCTCTTCATCATGATGATCTATGTCACCATGGTTTATGGCCCGATTGCCGCGTTCCTGGTCGAGTTGTTCCCAACCCGCATTCGCTACACCTCCATGTCACTGCCCTATCACATCGGCAATGGCTGGTTTGGCGGCATGCTGCCATTGCTGGCCACAGCGATCGTGGCATCGAC
>JANMHO010000423.1:0-8501 GCA_031375195.1 Rhodobiaceae bacterium | reverse complement strand
GTGAGCTCATAGCCCTGGGCGATATCCACATAGGCGATGCCGTAGCGCGAGACCCAGAGATAGCCGCAGAGGCCGGATACGGCCCCGGCTATGGAGTAAACCAGCAATTGCTGGGGCGCGAGATCAATGCCGCAATAGCGCGCCGCCACCGGATTGCCGCCCACTGCATAAAGCCCGCGCCCGGTTCTGGTCTGGCTGAGCAGATACCAGAATGCCGCGATGACGATTGCCGCGATCCACACGAGGCTTGAAATGCCGAGCAGGGTTGATTTTGGAAAGGCGAGGAATTGTGGCGTCATGTCATCGGAGGTGAGCCACTGGCCACCAGCCACAACGAAGATCAGGCCGCGATAAACGGCGAGCGTTCCCAGCGTCACAACGATGGGCGGAATGCCCAGCCCCGCGATCAACGCGCCGTTCACGAAGCCCAGGGCCAGGCCGCAGAAAGTTGAGAGAAGGATGATGGCGACGACAGGCAATTCCGGCATGGCGCGCGAGGCAAGGGCTGTGAGCATTCCAGCCATGGCGAGATTGGCCGCCACCGAAAGATCAATGCCGCGCGTGAGAATGACGATCATCTGGGCGAGCGCCAGCATGAACAGGAAAGACGTGTCGGTGATGATGTTCACCAGGCTGGCGGGTGTCACAAACACGGGCGCCCGAACGCCGATGACCACGACGAGCCCCACAATGATCAACGCAAGGATGAACTCACGGCGCATGGTGGCCTCCGCCGGTGGCAGCGGTAACGATAGCCTCGGCTGTGGCTTCCGCGCGGGTGAAGCTTTTGACGATGCGCCCCTCATGCATGACCATGATGCGGTCCGCCATGCCCAAAACCTCGGGCAGTTCGGAAGTTATAAGGATCACCGCCAGCCCCTCGGCGGCTAGTTCGCCCATGAACTCGTGGACGGCAGCCTTGGAGCCAACATCTATGCCTTTTGTGGGTTCATCAAGGATCAGGATTTTTGGCTCGGTGGCCAGCCATTTCGCGATGACAACTTTCTGTTGGTTGCCACCGGAGAGATCATTGAGGCGCTGCTCCCAATTGCTGGCCTTGACGGAAAGCCGCTCGCCCAGCTTGCGCGTGACAGATTGTTCGCTGGCGAGCGACAGGACTGATTTGCTGGCATGGCGTTGCAGGCTGGCAAGCGTCATGTTCTCGCGTATGCCGAACGGCAACACAGCGCCCTGCACCTGCCGGTCTTCCGGCACGTAGGCAATTCCCGCCTCAATCGCATCGGCGGTTGATGAGATCGCCAGGTCCTTGCCATTCAGCTTGACCGTTCCGCTGCTGGGCTTGCTCACGCCAAAAAGCGTTTGCATGGCCTCTGACCGCCCTGCCCCCACAAGGCCATAGAAGCCGAGGATTTCTCCCTTGTGCAGGGTGAAGGAAACATCGGCGAATTCCGTCGGATTGCAGAGGCCTTCAACCTCGAGAACGGGTTCGCCAATCTTGATCTGCTTTTTTGGAAATATCTGGTCGATGGAACGGCCCACCATGAGTTTCACCAGCTTGGGTGAATCCACATCCTTGATCAGCCCCTCGCCCACATGCTCGCCATCGCGCAGGCACACCCAGCGGTCAGCCACGCGGAAAATTTCGTCAAACTTGTGGGAGATGAACAGGATGGCGCGGCCTTCGGCCTTGAGCTGGGCCACGATGTCGAACAGGTCATCGATTTCGCGCGCCGACAGGGCTGATGTTGGCTCATCCATAATGACGATGCGGGAATCGTGGGAAAGGGCGCGGGCGATTTCCACCAGATGCTTCTGCGCCACGCCCAAGCGCTTCAGCAGGTCATCGGGGCCGAAATCGGCCTCAACACTTTTCAAGAGTTCGGCAGAACGGGCGCGCATGGATTGCCAATCAATGCGGCCACCGCTTTTCAATGGCATGTGGCCCATGAAGATATTCTCGGCCACCGTGAGATCGTCAAACATCACGGTTTCCTGGTGGATGGCGGAAATGCCTGAGGCCCAGGCGTCCCTCGGACTGGAAAATGATTGCAGCTTGCCGTTGATATGAATGGCTCCGGCATCTGGCCGATGAATTCCAGTGAGAATTTTCACGATGGTGGATTTGCCAGCGCCATTCTCGCCCAGCAGCGCTGTCACCTGGCCCGGATAGAGTTCCATATGAACATCATGCAGCGCCCGCACACCGGGAAACTGTTTGGTCACGTGGTCCAATTGGAGAATGGGCTCTTCCGCCAAGATGTCGCCTCAAATTAAAAAGGGCCCGCCGCGTTTTGACGGGCCCAGTCGAGCCAGTGGGATTTAGAATATCTTGGCGAACTGTTCGATATTCGATTTGTCGAAAGTGAAGGGGTCGGCCATGGCGGCGTTGTTGTTTTCGCCGATGGCGATGTCGCCCATGCGGCCGGCATTCACAGTAGTGCCAGCCAGGCCAGTTGCTTCACCGCGCACCAGACGCCCTGCAATCATCGTTGCCGAGTAACCAAGGTCAATCGGGTTCCAGATGGCGAATGTGTCGGTGGCGCCTGCGTCCACAGCGCCCTTCATTTCGGAAGGAAGGCCGAGACCGGAAACATAGACTTTGCCGACAAGACCCAGATCGACAACGGCCTTTGCAGCGGCAACGATGCCAACCGATGTCGGCGCAATGATGCCCTTGAGGTTGGGGAACGCCTTGATCAGGCCTTCGGTCTCACGGTAGCTCTTGTCAGCGACGTCATCGCCATAGACGGTCGAGACGAGCGTCATCTTGGCATATTCAGGCTTTGCCCATTCGGTTTTCATGAACTCAATCCAGGTGTTCTGGTTGGTGGCCTGGGAAGTGGCGGAGAGGATGGCGACCTCTCCTTCATTGTTCAGGGTCTTGGCCATCATCTGCACGCATTTCTGGCCAATCAGCTGGGCGTTCGATGGATCGAGGTTCATGATGCGGCCTTCCGGCGCAACACCGGAGTCAAAGGAGATCACCTTGATGCCGCGTTCCAGGGCTTTCTTGCACACCGGTACAAGCGCCGTGTTGTCGTTGGCCGAGATCGCGATGGCGTCAACCTTCTGGGCGATGAGCGCATCAATCACCGCGATCTGCTCTTCCGCGGTTGTCTTGGTTGGGCCGGTGTAGATCAGTTCGCAATCACCGAGTTCCTTGGCGGCTTCCAAGCCACCGTCGCGGCAGGCATCAAAAAAGCCAATGCCGAGCGCCTTTACCACCATGGCAATCCGAATAGGCGTGGCGGCCAATGTGGTTGTTGAAAGAAGGCCTGGTGTGAGGCCGGCGAAAGCGCCGGCTGTGAGCAGTTGAAGCGTTTGTCTGCGTGTTGTCTTGGTCATTTGGTCCTCCCAGTTGCAATGTGGATGGTGTTTTTACCACCCGGTTCAAATTCGATCTTCCCTCGGCCTAGGCGGCGGAGGAAACTTTCTGCCCCTCGTCACGGACGACGATAACATTTATTCCCGCTTGCCGGAAAACATCCAACATGGCCGCAGGTGCTGCGTCGTCGGTGATCAGGGTGTCAACGCGTGACAGCGGGCAAACGGCCATGCTGCCGCGGTTTTCAAATTTCGATGAATCGGCCAATACGATCAATCTGTCAGCGCGCCCCAGAAGCTTGGCTTCGGCGCGGGCAATCAGGGGGTCCCCCTCGATCACGCCGAGCGGACCTATTGAGTAACAGCCCATGAATATCTTTGACGCGGTGTAGTGTTGCGCAGCATCGCCATCAAAAGGTGACAGAATTATGCCTTGCTCCCGGTAGATTTCGCCACCCGGCATGATGATGCGGTTTTCACTGCGGGCCACCAGCGCTTCCGCGATTGGAAATGAATTGGTGAGAATTTGCATTTTCCGGTCGCACAGAAAATCCACCATCTGGAATGTTGTGGTGCCCGCGTTGATGATGATGGAGTCATTATCCTCGCACAGGGCGGCGGCGGCGCGGCCGATGGCGCGCTTGCTGCTGGCTTTCAGGGCCTGGCTCACTTCAAAGTGGCGGGTTGCGAGATGGGGACGCTCATCGAAGTTCAGGGCTTCAACCCCCCCATGCACGCGCTTGATTTGACCCATCATTTCAAGTTTTGCGAGATCCCGCCGAAGGGTTGCGGGCGACGCCCCGGTGCGTTCAATGAGCTCGCGCACAGTGACAACAGCACGGTTCTGGACCGTGCCGAGTATCATTTGCCAGCGTTCGCGTTCGTGCAAGGAACCCTTCGACATAATCAAATCTAATCATTAGCAATCAGATACGTCAATAGATACCGCAGTGCAAAACGTCATTGCGGTGCAACATGCCGTTTTATGATTGACCGTGAGCGAAGTTGATCATACTTTGCGGCATCGCTAACCGAGACCTTACATATGACATCGTCAAACCTTATTCCCTCGCTGTGGGATAATTCCAAAGCTTCAACACTGGATGAGCCTGGTCTCCTGCTCTATCGCTCAAACCTGCTCGGCAGCGATTTGCGCATTACGAATTATGGCGGCGGCAATACCTCGGCCAAGGTTGCGATGACTGATCCGCTGACCAAGCAATCCGTTGAGGTGTTGTGGGTCAAGGGTTCCGGCGGCGACATCGGCTCCATGGAGCTGGATGGCTTTGCCACACTCTATATGGACAAGCTCGCAGCGCTGAAGGGCCTTTACAAGAGCCGCGGCCAGGAAGACGAGATGGTTCACAATCTCAACCATTGCACGTTCAATCTGAACCCGCGCGCGGCCTCCATTGACACCTGCCTGCATGGCTATGTGCCTTACGCCCATGTGGACCATGTGCATGCCGATGCGGTGATTGCCATTGCGGCAGCGAAGGATTCCGAGCGGCTGACCAAAGAAGTGTTCGGCGGCGAGATGGGTTATCTGCCATGGCAGCGGCCGGGAATTGATCTCGGCATCAAGCTCGGGCGCATGGCGGCGGAGCATCCTGAATATGTGGGCGTTGTTCTTGGCAGCCACGGCTTATTCACCTGGGCAAAGACCGCGAAGGACTGCTACGATACCACGCTTCGGATCATCAACAGGGCGGCGGCCTGGCTTGAGGCCAATGCGAAGAAACCCGCTTTTGGAGGGGAAGCGGTTGCACGGCTGAAAGCTGACGCGCGCGAGGCGGTGGCCTTGCGGCTGATGCCGGAAATCCGGGGGCGCATTTCAAAGAGCGAGATGAAGGTCGGCCATTTCACCGACGCGCCGGAAGTGCTGGAGTTTGTGAACAGCAAGATGCTGGGGGAATTGGCCCCCTTGGGAACCTCCTGCCCCGATCATTTCCTGCGCACCAAAATTCGCCCGCTCATTGTTTCCCATGATGCAAGCGGCGCGGCGCTGGACCAACTCATCGCGGATTACGGGGACGGCTACAGCGCCTATTATGAGCGCTGCAAGCACGTCAACTCGCCAAAGATGCGCGATCCCAATGCTGTGATCTATCTCATCCCGCAGGTCGGCATGATTTCATTTGCAAAAGACAAGGCAACCGCGCGGGTGGCCGCCGAATTCTATATGAACGCCATCAACGTGATGCGCGGGGCTTCGGGCGTTTCAACTTATGTGGGGCTGCCGGAGCAAGAGGCCTTCAACATCGAGTACTGGCTGCTTGAAGAAGCCAAGCTGCAGCGCATGCCCAAGGCCAAGGATCTGGCGGGCCGCATTGCCTTCATTACGGGTGGCGCTGGCGGCATTGGCTCGGCTTCGGCCGCGCGTCTTCTGGGCGAAGGGGCCTGCGTGGCGCTGGCAGATATTGATCAGGCTTCCCTGGATGACGCCGTGGCAAAATTCGGCGCGGCGTTTGGCAAGGACAATGTGCGCGGCTTCCTGATGGATGTGACCCAGGAAAACCATGTGATCAAGGCCATGGACGATACGGCCCTGGCGTTTGGCGGTGTTGATATTTTGGTCAACAATGCCGGGATTACACTGGCCGCAAATATTGAAGACACAACACTTGATCTCTGGAACAGGAACATATCCATACTGGCGACGGGCTATTTTCTGGTGGGCCGCGAGGGCTACCGGCTGATGAAGCGGCAGGGCATGGGCGGTTCCATGATTTTCATTGCGTCCAAGAACGCCATCGCCGCGTCGCCCGGCGCATCGGCCTATTGCACGGCAAAAGCGGCCGAAGTTCACTTGGCGCGCTGCATGGCGCTTGAGGGGGCGCCCGCGGGCATACGCGTCAATGTGGTCAATCCCGATGCGGTGTTGCGCGGATCGAAAATCTGGCAAGGCGAATGGCGGCAGCAGCGCGCTGCCTCAAACAAGATCGCGGAAGATGAGCTGGAAGAGCATTACCGCAAGCGCTCGCTTCTGCAGCGTTCGGTGTTTCCGGAGGATATCGCGGAAGCCGTGTTTTTCTTCGCGTCCGAGCGCTCGTCCAAGTCCACCGGCAATTTCCTGAATGTGGATGCAGGCAACGCCGTATCTTTTTCGAGGTAGCCATGACATTTGCGATATCAGCTGATTTTATTGCTTCAGAGAACAACAAGCGGGAAGCAAACCTCGGCGACGATTATGCTGCGCTGGGTCGCCAACTGGCGCGACGGGGCATTGATATTGAGGCCATGACCAAGCGCGCCATGGACTATGCGGTGGCCGTTCCCACTTGGGGTGTTGGCACAGGCGGCACGCGGTTTGCGCGCTTTCCGGGATTGGGGGAGCCCCGCAATATTCACGACAAGCTGGCAGACTGTGGCGTTGTCCATCAATTGGCGCGGGCCACGCCAAGTGTTTCGCCGCATTTTCCATGGGACAAGGTTTCGGATTACAACGCGCTCAGGCAGGAAGCAGCCTCCCATGAACTGGGTTTCGATGCTGTAAACTCCAATACATTCCAAGACCAGAGCGGACAGGCCAATTCCTATAAATTCGGCTCGCTCACCCATGCGGACAAGGGCACACGGGCGCAGGCCATAGAACACAACATTGAGTGCATTGAGATTGGCGCCAAGCTCGGTTCCACGGCGCTCACGGTCTGGATTGCCGATGGCTCAAATTTCGCCGGCCAGTCAAATTTGAACGCGGCGTTTGACCGTTACATGCAATCGCTGCAGGCGATCTATGAAAAGCTGCCGAAGAACTGGCTGGTATTTCTGGAGCACAAGCTATACGAGCCGGCATTCTATTCGACCGTGATTTCCGATTGGGGCTCCAATTTCATGGCAGCGATAGAACTAGGTCCCAAGGCCAAGTGCCTGGTTGACCTTGGCCACCATGCGCCCAACACCAACATCGAACAGATTGTCGCCCGTCTCATCCGCGCGCAAAAACTCGCCGGTTTCCATTTCAACGATTCAAAATATGGCGATGACGATCTGGATTCCGGATCCGTCGATCCGTTCCGGCTGTTTTTGATTTTCAACGAACTGGTTGACGCGGAGATGCGCGCGGCGCCGGGTTTCTCTCCCGCCTACATGATTGACCAATCCCACAATGTGACTGACCCCATCGAAAGCCTGATTGCATCGGCCCAGGAAATTGTCAGGGCTTACGTGCATGCGTCACTTGTTGATCGCGCAGCACTTGCGGCAGCGCAGGATGAAAGCGATGTCATGGCCGGTCATCGGTTGATCAAACAGGCCTTTAATACGGATGTTAGCCCTATTCTGGCTGAGGCACGGATACGAAAGGGCGGCGCCATTGACCCCTTGAGCGTCTACCGCGCCTCCGGCTATCGTGCGGCAAAGGCCAGGGAGAGGCCAGTCAGCGGAGTTGCCTCCGCTGGCATAGTTTAGGAGGTTTGCTTGCATATTTCTGTGATCGGCGCTGGCGGCATGCTGGGGGCAAAGCTCATTGCCCGGTTGCGCAAGGAAGGAAAACTGGCAGGCAAGGCTATTTCGGCCATCACGCGCTATGACGCGGTGATCCCGCCGCCGCCGCCAGCTTCGACTTTCCCGATTGATACTTTTGTAGGCGATCTTTCTGCTCCGGGTGAAGCGGAAAAATTGATAGCCTCAAAGCCCGATGTGATTTTCCATCTCGCGGCGATTGTTTCAGGGGAAGCCGAAAAGGATTTTGAAAAAGGCTACCGCATCAATCTGGACGCCACGCGCATTCTCTTTGAAATCATCCGCAAGTCGGGTGACGGTTACAGACCCAAGGTTGTCTTCACATCGTCCATCGCGGTATTTGGCGCACCCTTCCCGGAAGCCATCGGCGATGAGTTCTGCACCACCCCACTCACCAGTTACGGCACGCAAAAGGCCATTGATGAGCTGTTGCTGAATGACTATTCGCGGCGCGGTTTTTTTGACGGCGTGGCACTGCGGATGCCAACTGTGTGTGTGAGGCCGGGCACGCCAAATCTCGCGGCCTCCGGCTTCTTTTCAAACATCATCCGCGAGCCGCTATCGGGCAAGCCCGCCAATCTTCCGGTCGGCGATGACGTGCGCCATTGGCATGTGTCGCCCCGAGGCGCCATCCAGTTTCTGGTTCAGGCGGCGGAGATTGATACGGCGAAACTTGGCGCGCGGCGGACACTCACCTTGCCCGGCCTTTCCTGCACCGTCGCCGAACAGATAGAAGCACTCCGCAAGGTTGC
>JANMHO010000402.1:0-2458 GCA_031375195.1 Rhodobiaceae bacterium | reverse complement strand
GCCGTCGGAAACTCCACCGCCGCCGCCAGCGGGCGCTGCCCAGGTTCCATCGGCGCGGAGAAAATTCGCAGTGCCGCCGCCGCCGGATGCCGGGGCCAGGCCTTTCAGCGACGTGGTGAAGGGGTCGAGCAGGCTGGTTGCCTGGGCCGATGTCAAATCCTGCGGATCGCCAGCGCCAGCGCTCACCCGGCCTTTGAGGGTGGCGGTCGCCATGTCGGCCAGCGCGGCATTGCCCACCGAGTTGCTGGCAAGCGAGACAGCGCCAGTGGTTTTGTCGATGGTGATCGCTTCAGTCCAGGCGCTGCCATCAGGGCTGACCTTGACGTGGAAATTATCATCGCCCGCCAGGCCAAATTCGGCGCGGCCGGAAAATCCGGTCTGGAACAGCAATGCGGCCGTATCGCCCACGGCATTCTTGTTGATCTTCACCCGTTGGTCGCTGCCGATATTGTTGAACAAAATGCCGGATGAGGCCACAGCCAGCTTGTTGGCGGCGTCCGCCGTGGTGTTCACACCCAGAAGACTGACGTTTTGCAAGACATCAATGTCGAGGAGATCACGCCATGCAACGCCATCGAAGAGCAGGAACACCGCATCGGTTTCCACCCACAGCCGCCAGCCCGGCTTTGCAATGGCAAAGCGCCAGCTTCCCGCCTGGCGGCTGGCGATGTGGCCGGAATGACCGAGCCAGTCGCCGGTGGCTGAAGCGGCCACAAGATAGCGGTCGCCATCGGCTGGCAAGGCGGGTGGCGCGCTCAAGGATTGCGAAATCACCGAGAGGTGCACCGCCGCATCGAGCGCCAGCAGCGCTTCGTTATGGGTCACGTGTTTTTGCGCCTGGGACGCTTCAATCAGCGGCAGGCCCAGCAGGGGTGTGTCAGACATTCAAGGTTCTCACTAATTTGGCGCCAGCGCCAAAGCTGGCGCTGATCTGGGCGACGTTGACATCAAGGGTTGAAGGCGCGCCGCCAAAGTCCGTTGCGATGTCGGCGGCGAGATAGCGGTAAGCTGGCGCGGTGGTGACAGCACTGCGTTTGAGAACAGCGCCCGCATAAATCTCAAAACGATAGGCTTCAGTCTCTTCGCCCAGCGGCACTTCGCTGAGTTCCCACCCATCGCCGTCAAGGCGCGTGCGGCGCAGCCATGAAAACATGATGTCTGCGCCATCGCGTTTGGCTTTCACATGGGCGGGACTCAAGGGGCGCAAACCCTTGGCAATGCCTTGGGACTGCAATTCCAGATAGGAACCATGGCCATGGTCAAGTTGCGAAGGGCCAATGCGCCAGGTGGTCGCAAGCGCTGCTTCCGCCAGCGAAAGATTGGCCTGAACGACGGCGGCGTTCAGCAGGACGAAATTGCTCAGCGCTGGCCGCAATGCCAGCATTTCCAGCCCCGATCCCGCCTGCCCGCGCAGCAAAGTCCTGACACGGTAGGTGTTGGCCGCGATCAATTCAGCGGCGGCGAACTGGATGATTTCATAGCCCGCCGCGTCATCGCCCACGGCGGCGACATTGGCCCCGCCCAATAATTCGGTTTCGCTCACAGAGGCCAGCGCGCCATATTTCAGCTTCACATCGAAGGAGGTGGCGCGATCAAAAACAAACAGCGGTCCCTGCGCCAGGGCCGTGAGCAGCGTTCCCATGGTGGCCTGCGCGCCAATCAGGCGATTCAGCTCAAAGCTGCTCACCCCTGTCTTTTTCATGAGCGCCAAGCGTCCGGGCCAAGGCGCGCTCTGCGTGGCAATCCAGGGCGCGGCGGGGCTTGGCGTGGTGGCCAATGCCAAATCCATCACCAGAATATCCGGCTTGCCGAATATCGCGGCTCCGGCCACCACAGCGTTCCGGTCGCTGGCGGGCGGCGGTTCATAGACCGCGGCTTCATAGGATGAGGCCACAACTTTCCGCGCCAATCCGTCATGCAGGCTGGCAATGCGAAATTGCCGCCCGTCAATGGCCACCACGTCGCCGGGTTCTAGTGCCAGATGGCTTGGGGCCAGCGAAAAACCATTCACCTCCCGGCCCGACCAGTTTTCCTGCAGCAGCACGTGCGCCCGCTGCAGCGCGATGGATTGGGCCGTGGCGCAAGGCAATGGAACAATCACTTCGCGGGCGCTGGCGCCCCGCTGTTTTCGCGCCTCCACCGTGACGCCGCGATAATCGGCAGACGAGTCCACATAGGCAAGCTTCAGGCTGTTCGGCAGCTCGGCTTCCTGGGCGCGGTTCAGGGTAAACAGCGGTTGACCGGCATCGGTTTCAACATAGTCGGCCCCGCCCAGGTCGAGGACGCTATCCCGCTTGCGGCTGCGGAATTTCAAAATGCCTTCCGACTCCACCGCGTCAATGGAAAACGCGGCGAGAAGATTCTCCAGCGCATCCCGCGCCGACATGGGCCGGTCGATGATGAAGCCATCGACAAGGGCGTTCACCGCATCGGCTTCAACCGTGCTCAAGCCATAGAG
>JANMHO010000370.1:0-1558 GCA_031375195.1 Rhodobiaceae bacterium | reverse complement strand
TAATCTGGAAGCTAGGATTCTAAGGATTATTTGATGACCGCCATTTTCCCGCTCGTGGGCCTGCCTGCCGACACCTATGAAAACCATGGGTTTTTGTTTCATTCGCTCGGCGATAAATATGTGCGCGCTGTCGCCGAAGTTTCAAGATGCACGCCCCTCATGATCCCCTCAATGATTGATGCGCTCCATCTCGACCAATTGCTCGACCCCTTCGATGGCATCCTGATGACCGGTGCCGTATCCAACGTGCATCCCCCTCACTATGGCGAAGACGCAACCACCGATCATGAGCCCTATGATCATGCCAGGGATGCCATCACCCTGAAACTCATCCGCGCCGTGATTGACCGGGGCATTCCACTGTTCTGCATCTGCCGTGGCTTCCAGGAATTGAACGTGGTTCTCGGCGGCACATTGGAAACCGAATTGCAGAAAGCCGAGGGCAGGCTTGACCACCGCGCTCCGCAATCACCTGACACCGATGTGCGCTATGCGCCGGCCCATTCCATTGCCATAGCACAGGGCGGCATGCTGGAACGCATCCTTGGCAAAAGCGAGACCCGGATAAATTCAATCCATCGCCAAGGTGTTAAGAAATTGGCTCCTGGTCTGAACGTTGAAGCAACGGCGCCCGATGGCGTCATCGAAGCCGTATCGGTCAAAAACGCCAAGGCCTTCGCCTTCGGCACCCAATGGCACCCGGAATATAAGGCCGCCAACAATCCGGATTCGGTGAAACTCTTCACCGCATTTGGCGATGCGGTGCGCGCCCACAACAGGGACCGCGCCAGCACGACGTTCAACAAGCAACGCTACGCCTGATCCATTTCACGTTTCAATGAGCGCTGGGCATGGCTTCGCCGGTGGCAGAGAAGGAAGCCGAGCCAAATTAGTCCGTAGTCGGATGATTTTTGTCTTTGCGAGGGCGGCACTTCAGCTTGTGTCTGGTTTCATCGCGTCCCAGGCGAGGCCGTCGCATTCGATGAGCACTTCATCGACTTCGTGAACCGGCTTCCGGCGATAGCCCGGCGGATGGCCCGGCCGCAGCGGCGACAGGAACTTGTGGTCTGGCGATGCCTTCCGCCTCTGCTGCCAGCGGGCGAGCCGCTTGGCCTGGCGCGGCAGATCGTCAAGTGCGGATTTGAGCGCCTGGAGCCTGCGGCTGAGGCGTTGGGCGTTAACAAGGCCATCGGGCGGCGGCGGGGGTTCAACCACGGGCTCAGGCGCTGGCCACAGGGCCGCCACCCGGGGATCGTATTCGAAGAAATGGATGCGCGGCACCATCCGCGCGAACTTCCGGTGGCGCAGGCGTTTGAAATTCTTGCGCGGATCGAAGAGCTGGAAGGAGGGGCGTGAATTCCCGCCGCCCTTCCCGATCATGTGCCCCGTCGGCATGGGACGCGAGGCAGCAAGCTTCACCACAAGGCCCCGCGCCACGATGACAATGAGGCGGCGCATAGCGGATTCGGCGGGCCGCAGCACCCGCAGCACGGCGCTGTGGAGGAGCGGCGGAATCCGCGAAACCGTGGCATCGCCTGCAAGCCCCAGCATGGCGAAA
>JANMHO010000312.1:0-8884 GCA_031375195.1 Rhodobiaceae bacterium | reverse complement strand
ATATGGGCGTGAATGGCGCTGGCGAAATTGCGGGCGAACTCTTGTCTGCGGGCATCGCGCCACAAACCAGCGTAACGGTTGTTGAAAACGGCACCCTCGCAAACCAGCGGGTGTTGCCAACCACCATTGGCAACCTTTGGGAAGCCCTGCAGGTGGTTGGCAACACCCGCTGGTTTGCGAGGGTGCCGTTTTCAACCACCGTTACGCTGGTTTGTGGCGCGATGCCCGCAGACAAGAGCTCGCCCGCAATTTCGCCAGCGCCATTCACGCCCATATAGATCGCAAATGCGGCGCCAGGTTTTGCAAGGGCTGACCAATCATGCTTGGCAACACCATCTTCGGAAGCACCGGTGAGGAATGTAAACGCGCGATTCTGTCCCCGTTGGGTGAGGGGCAGGCCGATTGCGGCGGCACAGCCCAAAGCGGCGGTAATTCCCGGCACCACATCCACCGCGATACCGTTGGCTTCAAGAGCGGCTTGCTCTTCGCCGCCGCGGCCAAACACATAGGGGTCGCCACCCTTGAGGCGCACCACATGTTTTCCGGCGCGGGCTTCGCGAATGAGGATGGCATTGATTTCGGATTGCTTTGGCGATGGCTCGTAAGGTGTTTTGCCGACGCTGATGCGAACCGCGTCACGCCGCGCCATTTCCAGAATGCCTGCATTCACCAGACGATCATAAACAATTACGTCGGCCTCTTGCAGTTTGCGCTGGGCCTTGAGTGTTAAAAGCTCCGGGTCGCCGGGTCCAGCGCCCACAAGCGAGACACGGCCAATAGATGGCGCTGCTTCATCAGCAAGGGCAATATTGAGTTCGTGGGAATAGCTGACTTCATCACCTGCGAGGCTGGCGTTCCTGATGGGGCCAAAGAAGAACTTCTGCCAGAAGGAGCGACGGCGATTTCCATGGGGAACCTTTTCGGCAACAAGACTGCGAAGAGTGCTGGCCCTAGTGGCCAGGTCGCCCAGGCCAACGGGCAACATCGCATCAATTCGGGCACGAATGCCTTGGCCAAGCACCGGAGCCGTTCCTTCCGTGCCAATCGCCACAACCACGGGGTCGCGATCGACAATCGAGGGCGTGATGAAGGTGGAGATGTTTGCCTCGTCAATCACATTCACCGGAATGCCGCGCAACTTTGCTGCAACACTGACAATGCTGTTGAGTTCAGGTTCGGCTGCATAAACCAGCGCCGCGCCATCCAGCAGATGGGGCGCAAAACGCCGGGCGAGCCATTCAACGCGCGGCTCGGATGCCAGCTCGTCGTGGAGCAGGGAGGCGATGACCGAAATCCTGGCATCGGTTTTCAGCAACAGGCGGACCTTGCGAAGGGCTTCCTCGCCACCGCCGACGACGATGACTTTCCGGCCTTCCAGATCAAAAAATATGGGGAAATAGCGCATGTGCTTCCTCAACCGTTGGCGACGAGTTTGACCGCAAGGCCATTCAATTCTTCCGAATAGATGATCTGGCAAGAAAGCCTGGACGTGGGGGAAACCACGGTTACTTCATCAAGCATCGCCTCTTCATCGTCATTTGCAGGATGCAGCTTGTCGGCCCATTCAGCGTGAACTTCGACGTGGCACGTTGCGCAGGCACAGGCACCGCCGCAAAGGCCACCCACTTCAAACCCGTGTTCACGGATGATTTCCATGACGCGCCACCCCTCAACAGCCTCCAGAATATGGCTGACATTGTTGGTATCAATCACCTGAATCACGCCCATTTAATGCTCCTGTTCGCTTCTCCGGACGTTTACGCCGTTTTTAGATGTTCCCTGTAACTTAGCGAATCCATTTGATTTACTGATCAAAAGAGAGCTAAAAGCGATTCCGGAACCCGATTTAATCATTTCGTTCTGTATTACGAACGATAGTTCTAAATAAAGGACGAACAAATGTCAACGCCACGCTCGAAAAAGAGTAACGGTTCACAGGATGTTGATCCAACGCCTGCATTGGGCAAAACCATCCAGCGGTTGCGGAAGGCCTATAATATGTCGCTGGGAGAATTGTCGGAGCAATCCGGGGTTGCCAAGTCGATTATTTCGCAGATCGAGCGTAATGAGACAAATCCAACACTTTCAACAGTTTACCGACTGTCTCGGGCGCTGGACACGAGCATTGATGAAGTTCTGAAGGCCGACAGCGGCGCTGTGTTTCTGGAGCATCAGGCTAAATCAGCCGTGCCCATTCTGGAAAGCCAGGACGGGCTATGCCGTCTGGCTATTATCGGCCCCTTGAGTCTGGTTGACCTGACTCAATGGTACGACTTTCAGGCCAAACCCAACGGATTGCTGGAATCGGACCCGCATCCGCCCGGAACCGTCGAACACCTCTATATGATCAAGGGCGAGGTGGAGATTACCGTTGGCGATGAAGTGAAAATCGCCAAAACGGGCGAGGCCATCCGCTATCGCGGTGACGTTCCCCACAAGATCAGAAACATTGGCGAGGGCGATGCCCAGGCGAACATGGTGCTGATGCTGAGGCAACTAAATCCGGCTACTTAATCAAGTCCCGGGGCCTGACGAAACGGAGAAGTGTCCCCCCGCCTTCCGTTAGCGCCGCCCAGCCGTCTATGCCGAAAGTCATTACTGCAAGCGCGGCCGTGGGATACTTCTCGATTATCCGCGCACGGAGTTTACCGTCGCCCATTCCAACAAGCTTTTGCGCCAGCCCCTCGATTGAGGGATTATGGCCGACAAGGAGAACGGACTGCGCGGAGCCCCCCTTGCGGCGAAGACAATTCAAAAGCGCGGCGCCGTCGCTGAAACTGTAGATGTCTGGTTCGATGCGAATTGGCGGGACTGCCGCCAGCTCCTTCACCACAAGTTCCCCGGTCTGCCTGGCACGTGTGGCTGGAGAACACAGCACGAGATCCGGCAACAGACCGCTGTCGGCCATATAGCGGCCCATGAGTTTTGCCGCCCGTTCACCCCGCTCGTTAAGCACCCTATCAATATCAGCCTTGCCAGCTTCGGACCAGTCCGACTTCGCATGGCGGAGGAGCATGAGAGTTAACATGCTTGGAGAGTGTCATCGATCAATGGTATTGGCAAGGCAGCCAATCTCAAGCTGGTTTGCAAGGAAAATACATGTTGTGACAGCCACACTCTTTGACCAGCTCTATCATGATCCCCAACTTGCCGATTTCTATGATCTTGAAAACACGTGAGGTCCGGACGACGACTATTGCCGCTTATTGGCACAAGACACTTCATCCGTCCTTGATCTTGGTTGTGGCACCGGGCGGCTTGCGTCGGTGCTTGCAAACGATGGCCGTGTGGTAGTCGGTGTGGACCCTTCCGACTCCATGCTGGACATTGCACGTTCAAAAAACTCAGGTGGGCGTGCGAGCTGGATCCAAGGCGATGCACGGAATATGAAACTGGATCGTAAATTTGGCCTCATCTTGCTGACCGGGCACGCCTTCCAGGTTTTTCTAACTTCGGATGATCAATTGGCTGTCCTTAGAACCATTGCCCTGCATCTCGCTCCAATTGGCTGCTTCATATTCGACATGCGCAATCCCCAAGCAAAAGAATGGCTGGAATGGGGAGCTCAAGATTCAATCCGTTTTTTAAATCATCCAACATTGGGCGAAGTCAAAGGGTGGAACACCGCCATTCATGATCATGTCTCGGGCAATGTCACTTACGAAACAAACTACCTCGTGAATTCAACCGGACAACTGTTTTCAGCCAAATCAACCATCCAGTTTACTCCGCAGCTGGTTCTCGAAACGATGATAGCTGATTGTGACTTGGTAGCTGATCAGTGGTTAGGAGATTGGACAGGCAGCCCGTTCGCATCGGCTTCCCGTGAAATCATCCCGATCGGACGATTGGCCGCTTGAACCAACTCAAGTAATGAAAACCGCCGTCTTGCAATCATCGCAACTCCGCGCCATAAGCCACTCCAAACCTCATTTCGGAGCCCCCATGACTGCCATTCTTGACATCACCGCCCGAGAAATCCTGGATAGCCGGGGCAATCCCACTATTGAGGTGGATGTGATCCTCGAGGATGGCTCCTTCGGGCGGGCTGCGGTTCCTTCGGGGGCTTCAACTGGCGCCCACGAGGCGGTTGAGCTTCGCGATGGCGACAAGAAGCGTTATGGCGGCAAGGGAGTATTGAATGCGGTGGCCGCCGTTAACGGCGAGATTTTTGACAATCTCATCGATATGGACGCTGAAGACCAGATTGCGGTTGACCGCGCCATGATAGCTCTTGATGGCACGCCCAACAAGGCGCGGCTTGGGGCCAATGCCATTCTTGGTGTTTCCTTGGCCGTTGCCAAGGCTGCGGCGGAGTCCTGCGGGCTTCCTCTCTACCGATATGTGGGTGGTGCATCGGCGCGCACATTGCCCGTTCCCATGATGAACATCATCAACGGCGGTGCCCATGCGGACAATCCCATCGATTTTCAGGAATTCATGATCCTGCCCGTGGGGGCACCCTCCTTCAAGGAAGCGCTGCGCATGGGGGCTGAAGTATTCCACACGTTGAAGGGCGCGCTGAAGAAGGCTGGACATAATACCAACGTGGGTGATGAAGGCGGCTTTGCGCCCAACCTTCCATCGGCGGAAGCAGCGCTGGAGTTTGCCTACAAGGCAATCGAGCAAGCCGGTTACAAGCCGGGCAAGGAAATCTACCTGGGGCTGGATTGCGCCGCGACAGAGTTTTTCAAGAACGGCATTTATGATTATGAAGGCGAGGGCAAAAAGCGCACCATCGCAGAGCAAGCCAAATATCTGGCCAAGCTTGCCAAGGATTTTCCGATCATTTCCATTGAAGACGGCATGTCGGAAGATGATTGGGATGGCTGGAAGCAAATCACCGATTTGATCGGCAAGACCCACCAGCTTGTGGGCGACGATTTGTTTGTGACCAACACCACGCGGCTGAAGCGCGGCATCACCGAACACATCGCCAATTCGATTCTCGTGAAGGTAAACCAGATCGGATCGCTCACGGAAACCCTGGAAGCTGTTGAGATGGCCCACAAGGCGGGTTACACCGCCGTCATGTCGCACCGTTCGGGCGAGACCGAGGACTCGACCATTGCCGACCTTGCTGTTGCCACAAATTGCGGTCAGATCAAGACAGGCTCGCTGGCGCGCTCTGACCGCTTGGCGAAATATAACCAGTTGTTGCGTATTGAAGAAGAACTAGGAACACAGGCGCAATATGCCGGGGCAACCATCCTCAAATCATAGGAATTCGAAGTTCACCGGCGCGCATATGGTGGCCACAAGTTTCGCGGCCATCGCGGGCGTTGCAATCGCCGCCTATCAAACCCTGATGCCGGGGGCCGCACCCCAGCAGCAACCGGTGCAGGTGACTGTTGTGCAGCCGCCAGTGGCCGAAGCTCCGGTTTCAACGAAGACTGACGCGCTGGCGGTTTTGCCCATTGACCTGGGGCAGGGCGCGCAATTTTCCGCCGCACTCAAGGATGGCTCTGAGCAACGCTACCATTTTACCGAATTGTTTGATGGCAAATTGGAAACCAGCCTTGAGATTTCCGGGCCGGACCATGAGATCAATGTGCTGGTGAGATTTGCCGGCGATGCGGCGCAGCCCGTTTCAGCAATTGAATACATTCCGCCGCGGTCCGTTGAGGGGGCTGCCGCGACTGTTCTTGATGTGATGGTTTTGCCGGAACCATTGTTGGAAACGTCCGGCAACGCCATTCAGAGTTTTACTTTGCAGACAACGCCCGGCAAGCAATTATTCGCCATTCCCGAAAATGCCCAGGGCAAGGCTTTGTGGCTGCGCATCGCCGGGCCAGCCGATGCGACGGGGATCGCTGTGGGTGATTTCAAGATTTTAAGGTAGGCCTTGTCAGGCTATCGTTTCGGCCACATCATGGAGCGTGGTGCGGGCCAGCGAGGCGGACAAGGCAATCTCCGCGGCCCGGAAGGGTCCGGCCAGAATGTTTTTCATGTGGGCCGCGACCGGGCACTTGGCGTCCGCGTCAATCTTGTGCATGCGGAAAACCGTTTTATCCTCAACGGCGTCATAGATATCGGCAAGAGTGATATTTGCCGCCTGTTTGTCCAGTTGAAAGCCACCGGACCGGCCTGCGGTGGAGCGCACCAGTTTCGCCTTCTCCAATTCAGCCATGAGGCGTCGGATGACAACCGGGTTGGTTTGAACACTTGTCGCAATCATGGAAGAGCACACAGGACCTGCCTTGCCGTGGCGCGCCAGCAGGCTCAGGGCATGAATTGCGACAACAAAACGGCTGCTTGATAACATCTCCAATAACCTTTCCCCGGCAGGCTGTAGAGCTTACCTCAAAATTCAAGACTAACATAGCATGTTGTGTTTACCGGACATTAACCGATTCTGTTGAAATCGATCTATGGGAAAGTGGTGGGTCATGCGCGTTCACAAATTTGATATTGCGGTCACCTGCGGCTGCCTGACGCTGCTCGGCTACTTCGCCTGGCATGCCTTTGAGGGCCCGCGCGGATTTGGATATCGCCAGGCGCAGGCTGAAAAATCCGCTGCCTTGGCGGAAATTCTTGCCACCGCTCAAGCCCAGCGAAACAAATTGGAAGTCCGCGTGACATTGCTCCGGCCGGAATCCCTGGACCCGGATTTGCTGGATGAGATGGCCCGGCACACCCTTGGAATAGCCAAGCCAAACGAGCTGATTGTCATCCAGGAACCGTAATTTCCAAATAAAATCCATACGATAAACCATATTTCAGTTAATTGTATAAATCGTAAGTAATCTCAACCGCTTAGTGTTATACACGCTGCTCATATAATCGGCGGGAGGATGAACATGGCGGTTAAATCAGCCTATATTGCGCGCAAGGAAACCAAGGCCCAGAAGGCTGAACGGACAGCGCTGAGGAACAGCGGCTTTTCGTCTGAAGAAGAGCTTCGCGCCTACAAGGACATGCTGCTCATCCGCCGCTTCGAGGAAAAGGCCGGCCAGCTTTATGGCATGGGCTCCATCGGCGGTTTTTGCCATCTCTACATCGGCCAGGAAGCCGTGGTCGTCGGCATGCAGATGGCGGTGAAGGAAGGCGACCAGCTCATTACCTCCTACCGCGACCATGGCCACATGCTGGCCTGCGGCATGGACGCCAAGGGCGTCATGGCCGAGCTGACCGGCAGGCGCGACGGTTATTCGCGCGGCAAGGGCGGCTCCATGCACATGTTCAGTCGCGAAAAGCAGTTCTTCGGCGGCCACGGCATTGTGGGCGCCCAGGTGCCTCTGGGAGCGGGGCTTGCCTTCGCCAACAAATACCGTGGCAATGACCATGTGGCGCTCACCTATTATGGCGATGGCGCCGCCAACCAGGGGCAGGTCTACGAGACATTCAACATCGCTGCTGTCTGGGGCCTCCCCGTTATCTTCATTATTGAAAACAATCGTTATGCCATGGGCACATCAGCCCCACGCTCCACCGCCAAGCCCGATTATTTGGGCGCGCGCGGCGAGGCCTTCGGCATTCCTTCCGAACAGGTGGACGGCATGGATGTCCGCGCCGTGAAGGAAGCGGGTGACCGGGCCGTGGAGCATTGCCGCGCTGGCCAAGGGCCGTATATTCTGGAGATGATGACCTATCGTTACCGTGGCCATTCCATGTCTGACCCCGCCAAATACCGCGCCAAGGAAGAGGTGCAGAAAATGCGCGAGGAGCATGATCCCATTGAGCAGGTGAAGGCGCGCATCCTGAAGGCGAATATCGCAAGCGAGGATGACCTGAAAAAGATTGATGCCGACATCCGCGTGGTGGTGACGGAGGCGGCGGATTTTGCCGTTGCAAGTCCGGAGCCGGATGTTTCGGAACTCTATACTGATATTTACAAGAGCGCTGTATAAGATGCTTGATGTTCTCGCAGCATTGGCTTTCGCGGGGATTGCCGTTTCGTTTGCTATTTACGCATACGCTGTGTTGCACTTGATGTTGTCAATCCCATTCTGGTCATGGTTCCCTTTTGGTATTTGGAGTCTGTCTGAGTTAAGGCAGATTCTGGGATCGGAGTATGACGTTCATATGCGTAGGCTAACTTTACCCGTTGCGAGTTTTTTTGGCTTCAGCGTTATGCTTGCGTTATTGTCATTAGCGAAGCAGTGAATATGTCGTTGCAGTTTAATTGAGGTTTTTGATGCCTAATATTTTGATGCCCGCCCTTTCACCCACTATGGAAGAAGGCAAGCTTGCCAAATGGCTTAAGAAGGTCGGCGACAATATCAAGTCCGGCGATGTGCTGGCCGAGATTGAAACCGACAAGGCCACCATGGAAGTGGAAGCCGTCGACGAGGGCATTCTCACCGCGATCATGGTTCCCGAGGGAACCGAGAATGTAAAAGTGAATACGGCGATTGCGGTGATTGGCGAGGCCGATGCGGTGCCTGCGCTGAAGGCTGCTGCTGTTGAAGCGCCCACGGCTGCGCCCGTTGCCGCCCCCGCCGTTGTAAGTGCGCCAGCCGCAGCCGATTCCGAAATCCCTGAAGGCGCCGAGATGGTGACCATGACGGTGCGCGAAGCCATCCGGGCTGGCATGTCTGAAGAAATGCGCCGCGACAAGGACGTGTTCCTCATGGGTGAGGAAGTGGGCGAATATCAGGGCGCCTATAAGATCAGCCAGGGCATGCTGGAGGAATTCGGTCCGAACCGCGTGATTGACACGCCCATCACCGAGCATGGCTTCACTGGCATCGCCACGGGCGCGGCCTTCGCAGGCCTCAGACCCATCGTGGAATTCATGACCTTCAACTTCGCCATGCAGGCCATTGACCACATCATCAATTCGGCGGCGAAGACGCTCTATATGTCAGGCGGCCAGATGGGTTGCCCCATCGTGTTCCGCGGGCCCAACGGCGCGGCGGCGCGCGTGGGTGCGCAGCACAGC
>JANMHO010000148.1:0-13076 GCA_031375195.1 Rhodobiaceae bacterium | reverse complement strand
TGCGGCAGAGAAGATTTGGCCAGTTGTGGTGGCGATACCTGCGAACTCGGGGATGGCAACAAACTGCACGCCAACATATGGAACCGGCTTTACAGTCGGATTGCTTGGGTCGGCAGAGTTGATGGAATCCAGTGTCATCTTGGCAAATGGAACCTTGGCATATTCAGGGTTCGCATAAAGCGAAGTGCGCGTGCCCGGAGGTACGTTGGCCCAGCCTTCTTTCGAGGCGACGAGTTCGGTGTAGTGCTTGGATGTAGCCCATCCGATGAACTTCTGGGCAGCATCATTCTTCTGCGTTCCGGCTGGAATTGCGAGCGACCATGCCCACAGCCAGTTGCCACGCTTGCCGAGGCCGTTGTCGGGAGCGAGCGCAAAGCCCACCTTGTCAGCAACCTTGGAATCCTTCGGGTTGGTTACGAAGGAAGCCGCGACCGTGGCATCAATCCACATGCCGCATTTGCCCGAATTGAACAGCGCCAGATTTTCGTTGAAGCCGTTGGACGATGCGCCTGGAGGCCCGGCGTCAGCCATCAGGCTGAGATAGAAATCCAGTGTGGCTTTCCATTCTGGTTGGTCGAACTGGGGCTTCCAGTTCTCGTCAAACCAGCGTGCGCCGAAGGAATTCGACATGGCGGTCAGGAAGGCCATGTTTTCACCCCAGCCAGCCTTGCCACGAAGGCATACGCCATAGGTTTCAGCAGCCTTGTCGGTCATGGCACGGGCGGCCTGGCCGATGAATTCCCAAGTCGGAGCGTCTGGCATTTTGAGGCCAGCTTTTTCCATCAGGTCTGTGCGGTACATGACCATTGAGCTCTCGCCATAAAACGGCGCGGCCATTAGTTTGCCATCAACGGAAAGACCGCCGGACATTGCTGGCAGCAAGTCTGCGGGATCATCAACGCCGGTCAATGGAACGAGCCAGCCCTTTTTGCCCCAGATCGGAACTTCATAGGTGCCGATGGTGAGAACGTCGAACTGGCCGCCTTTTGCGGCGATGTCCGTCGTTACCTTTTCGCGCAACACGTTTTCTTCAAGAGTGACCCATTCAAGAGTGATGTCCGGATTGTCCTTCGTGAAGTCTTCGGTCAGACCCTGCATGCGGATCATGTCGCCGTTGTTCACGGTGGCAATCGTCAGTTTCGTTTCTGCAAGTGCGGTTGAGGCAAGTGCAGCAAGCATCATGGCGCCAAGAACGCCGGTATAGACGCGTTTCATTATATTCCTCCCAAATGCATTATTGAGCTTTTGCCAATGTAGCGAGCATATACTCATATTCTAATTGAGGGATGTCAAGGGCAATTCGTTTGTGCAATGCAGCAATTACTTCAGCAGCAGCCCAGCCATTGTTTCATTGGTGATAATTCCATTGATCAACTTGCCAGCCAAAGCGCCTTTCACTGCGCGCAGCCTTGAAGTTGCCATCGCAACGCCGATAACGCGCCGTTTGGCGGGCTGGTCCAATGGAACGCTCACCACGCGATCATTGGTCAGGCCATCGATCAACTGGCCCTTGTCGTCATAAGCCCAGCCAATAATTTCACCTGCAGCGCCTGCCTTCACCAGCGCGCGCATTTCCTCAGGCTTCACGAAGCCATCGCGCACCAGGGCGGCATCATCGCCAACAGTTCCAACACCCACAAAGTTCACATCCGCCTGCTTCGCCAATTCAATGACATTCCGCACCGGCTTCTGCCCCAGCAGCAGGGCCTTGTCCTGAACAGTTGTCGCAATAACTGGTAGCGGCATAGGGTAGTGCGGCGCTTTGACAACATCAGCGACCCGACTTACCACATCATAAAGCGAGGCCGAGCCATCGGAAGCGATATTGCCCACCAGCGAAACAATCTTGTGCTGCGGGCAATCCATCGGCGTCAGCTCGTCGGCCATGGCGCGCAGCATGCGGCCCGTTCCCATGGCGACAATGACGGGATGTTGCGAAACCAGATAGCGCTCAAGTTCGGCGGCCGCCGATTGCGCCACACCATGTGATAAAGATTCCGATTCTGGATCGCTCGGCACCACTTCGCAGAAATCAATCTTGAATGCTTCCTTCAACCGCTCAGATAATTGCAGGCAGTTTGCAATGGGGTGGTCAAGTCTGACCTTGATCAGTTTCTCGCTGATTGAAAGCGAAACCAGTCGCTGCGCCGTTTGCCGCGAGATGCCAAGCTTTCTGGCGATTTCGTCCTGGGTGTTGCCCGCAATGTAATACAGCCAGCCGGCGCGCGCCGCGTCATCGAGACGACTGTTTTCCTGTTCAATATTTCGCACCATGATGGCGGCAATGTCCCCCAATTAGGGGCGCCGCCTGAGATCGGGAGCCCCATCAAAGAACCTATCCATACGATCAAATGTGCGATCTACCAAATGGCTTGATCCGGTATGGTTATAGCCATGTTGAAAGTGGCTGCCGCCGGTAAACTGCCAGACAGTCATTCCCGCCGCATGGGCCGCCACAATTCCGGTGGCGCTGTCTTCAACCACCAGGCATTGCGCTGGAGCAACACCCATGGCTTTCGCCGTATGCAAAAATACGTCAGGCGCAGGCTTTCCGCGCGCAACCATCGACGTTGCGAACACCCGGTCCGTGAACCGTGCGGCGAGTCCTGTAATTTCAAGAGACTTTGTTACGCGAACCGGGCTGCTGCCCGTCGCCAGACAGCAAGGAACAGAAAGCTCGTCCAAAACATTCCCGATAAACGGCATGGGCCTTAGATCGGTGCTGAATTTATCAAGCAATCGCGCGCGATAATCCGCTTCAAATGTCTCTGGAACACATTTGCCATGCAACTTGGCGTATTGCGTCGCAGCTTCTGAAAAACTGTGGCCGAGAAAATTATCAAACACAAAGGCCAGGTCAATCGCCACGCCAATGGCAGCAAATGTTTCAACCAGAACCCGCGCGCTCAAGTATTCAGAATCAACAAGCACCCCGTCACAATCGAATATGATCAGTGAGTATTTTTCCAATCGTTCAAATCCAACAAGATTTCCGAGGCCTATTCCAATACAACTCCGAATTGCCGTGCCGAGGCTGCGATTTGGTTGCTGGCTGCCGGGTCGCCCGCAAATTCCGCCAGGGCTTTCTTGAGGGCCTCCCGTGCCAAATCTGGCTGGTTGAGCACCATGCGCGAGCGAATGAGTCGAAGCCAACCCTCGGAATCATGGGGCGATTGCGCCAGTTTTTCAGCCAGCCGCTCCACCATGCCCTTGATCATCGCCTGTTGATCCTCGGCAGGCAGGGCCTTTACAGCGGCCATTTCTTCCTGGCTGATGGCGGGTGCGGGCGGCATTGCTGCGCTCACATCCCGGCCGGCTTTCTTGGCGAGATCAGCGATCCTGGTTTTGACATCAGGCGCCCATCCGGCATCGCTGGGGGCATCGGCAAGAAGCGACAGCCAGCCATCGAGAGCGCTTGAGAAATCGCCTGCCTGCTCACGCGCCAGCGCCATATAGAAGCGCGCCCGCAGCTCCTTCGGATCAGCCTTGAGAACTTCGGCAAACAGGTCCTGCGCCCTGGGCGTCACCATGCCCTGCGCGTTCTGCACCAGCGCTTCCGCATGGCCAGCCTTGTAATCGGGATTGGCGGGATCAATGGCCATGGCTTTGCCATAAGCGGCGGCAGATTCTTCATAGCGCTGCGTATTGAAATAGGACCAGCCCAGCATGCGCCAGCCATCGGCGTCATTTGGATTTTGCTCAAGGCGCTTGGCCAGCTTGCCAATCATCGCATCAACTTCACTGGCCCCTGGCGCACCCGCCGCATTCTGTGCTGGTTCTTGCGCTGTGGCTGCAACCGGGGAAGGTGGTGGCCGTTCGGTTTTATCCGGGCTGCCCCGCAGCGCATAAAAATTCACGCTGCCAAGCACCACAAAGCCAACCGCGGCAACCAGCGCCACGGTCCGCCACGTGGGCGAAACCGGCCTGGGCGCAGTCACATTCCTGGCCGCCGCAAGGAGCCTCCGTTCAATTTCGATCTTGGCAAGCTCCGCCTCCTTTTCGCCGATCACGCCAAGGCCGCGATCCCTTTCAATTTCGCGTAATTGATCGGTAAAAATGCTGGTTCCGGCGCTGGCCACGTCCTTGTGGTTCTCGTAGCGCCGCACCAGCGGCACGGTGACCAGCATGACTGCCAGCGAACACATGACTGTCAGAACAATCCACAACGCCATTTTTCAGGAATCCTTCACGAGTTCATCGAGCTGCTGGCGTTCACCTTCAGTCAGCGGCACTGCAATTTCATCTTCATTGCGTTTGCGGGCGGTAAAATACAAAAAACAAATCCCCGCCGCTATCAGCAGGAACACGGCAGGCCCAAGCCACAGGAGCAACGTGTCGCCCTGAAACGGTGGCTTGAGCAAGACATAGTTGCCATAGCGCGCCACCAGGTATTCGACCACCTGTTCGTCGGTGTCGCCCTGGGTGAGCCGTTCACGCACAATAATGCGCAAATCTCGCGCCAGGGGTGCGGCGGAATCGTCAATGGATTGATTCTGGCAAACGAGGCAGCGCAAATTAAGGCTCAACTCCCGCGCCCGCGCCTCGAGCGCAGGATCAGGCAGCACTTCATCCGGCATCACAGCGCACGCATTTCCGGCAAACAGGCCAAGCGCGACAATCAAGACAATGGCAGCGAATGATTTCATATGTAACAAACCCTCATTCGGCTGGCGCAGGATTGAGGGTTGCGCGCGCCCTTTGCGGTGCGCCAACCCGGAACCGGCGGTCCGACAGGGATGTGAATCCGCCCAGGGCCATTGTCAATCCGCCCAGCCACAGCCAGGGCGCCAGGGGATGGTAATAGAGCCTCACCACCCAGCGCCCAGCGGCATCGGGTTCGCCCAGTGTCACATAAATATTGGAAATAAAATTTGTGCGAATGCCCGTGTGTGTCGTCTGCTGTTGCTGCACATGATAAAACCGCCGCTCGGCTGTCAGTGTTGTTATGGCCGAACCGTCAAGGGTCACGTCAAATGTCCCCATATCCGCATCATATTGGGCTCCACGCGAGGTCTTCACGTCGCGCAGCAAGAATGCATATCCCGCAATGCCGGCGCTTTCGCCCTGTTTCATCGCGGTGACATTTTCCAGCTGCCAGGTTGAAACCGTGGTGATAGCACCCACCACAAAGCCAAATCCCATGTGCGCCATAACCAGTCCATAAAATGACCGGGGCGCATTGGCTGCAAGCTTGAGCGATTGCGAAAAATCAGTCCGGCCAAGCTTCATGCGATTGACCACCGCCATCAGCGAACCGCAGATGATCCACAAGGACAAGCCAATTCCCATGGCGGTCAGCAAATGCTTTCCCACGGTGAGCGCTGTCACCAGAACGGCTCCGGCAACTGCGATCGCGATGGCGGTCCGCAATGTGAATATGGCATTCCTCAAGCTGTCGCGCTTCCATTTCAAGGCGGGGCCTATCACCATGGCAATCATCAGAACGACCATGATGGGAACGAAAGTGAGGCTATAGAACGGCGGCCCAACCGAAATTTTGTCGCGCCCCATGAGATCAACAAACAGGGGATAGAATGTGCCGAGAAATACCGTGGCAGCTGCCGAAACCAGCAGCACATTGTTGACAACGAGACCGCCTTCCCGGCTCACTGCGGCAAACGGCGCGCCAAACTTCAAGACGGGAATGCGGATGGCATAGAGCGTCAACGCGCCGCCCGTCGCCAAGATCAGCAAAGCCAGGATAAACACGCCGCGCTCCGGGTCCGTCGCAAAGGCATGAACACTGGTCAGAACGCCCGAGCGCACCACGAAGGTTCCAATGAGGCTGAGCGAAAATGTCAGGATCGCCAGAAGGATCGTCCAGTTCACCAGGGCATGGCGTCGTTCGACAACCAGCGATGAATGCAACAGCGCGGTGCCGGCCAGCCATGGCATGAAGGAAACATTTTCAACCGGATCCCAGAACCACCAGCCGCCCCAGCCCAGAATGTAATAGGCCCAGAAACTTCCAAGGGTTATGCCAATGGTCAGAAAACACCACGCCGCCAGAACCCACGGTCTGACCCAGCGCGCCCATGTCGCATCCACCCGGCCTTCAATAAGGGCCGCCACCGCGAATGAAAACGCCACGGAGAATCCCACATATCCGAGATAGAGAAAGGGCGGATGAATGACGAGGCCCGGATCCTGCAGGATGGGGTTCATGCCATTGCCGTCAAGGGGAGCTTGATCAAGGCGGGTGAATGGATTGGAAGTCCCCAGCGAGAAGGCCAGAAATCCCGACGCAATCATGGCCTGCACCGCAAGCACACGGGCCTTGAGCCCAGCCGGCAAGTTGCGGCCAAATATTGCGATTGCCGCGCCGAACGCCGCAAGGATCAAAACCCACAGCAGCATTGAGCCCTCGTGATTGGCCCATACGCCGGTGAATTTGTAAACCAGCGGCTTGGCCAGTTGCGAGCTCGAAACAACCAGAGCCACAGAAAAATCCGAGGTGACAAAGCACCAGGTGAGCGCCGCGAAGGCCAGCGCCACAAAGCCAAAGCCTCCAACCGCGCAATGGCTGGCCAGCATCATCAGCCCCCGGTCGCCGCGGCGGGCTCCAGCAAGCGGAAAACTCGCCTGAACCAAAGAAATAAACAGCGCCAGGATAAGCGCGTAATGTCCAATCTCGGCAGCCATCTAGTGATCCCTTGGGTGATTTATGTCAGCACAATTGCATCAAACGCGCATACTGATACTACATATCAGCCCATGTAATCAAACCGTCGGCCTGCGCGACCGGTTTGACAATAACTGGAACTTTGAACGCGAGGAAGATACCCGCTGGGAACACGGCATGGCGGCAACGGGCAACGGTGAAAACCTCGACCTGCTGGTGAACGTCGGATGCCGCTACGGGTTTTGAGCCGCTTTAGGCCCGTCAAGCACCGCGACCGTGCTCTTGTAGGCGGCTTCAAGATGATCGCGCATGGCTTTGCGGGCCTTTTCCGCATCGCGGCTGTTAAGCGCCCTGATGATCGCGCGGTGATGCTGCAGCGTTGCCTCGCCTTCGCCGGAGCGCGGCACCATCATGTGGCGGCAGCGGTCAAGCTGCGCCTTGGAAATTTCCACCGTTCGCCAAAGCCTGGTGAGATTGCTGACGGCCGCGATGTAACCGTGAAAATCATCGTCGCGTTCAATCGCTTCGACATATTTTTTGCGCGTCAACGCCCGCGCGTGGAGCACGAGAATGTCCTCCAGCTTTTCGGTGTGCGCCTGGGTCATGCGGGGTGCTGCCTGTGCGGCGCTCTCCGCCTCAAGCGCCCGCCTGATAAGAAAGGCTTCTTCGATCTCGCTTCTGTCAATGCGCGCCGCCCGGGTGCCCGATTGTGCGACGACCTCCACCAGATTTTCATCGCTGAGCTTCTTCACAGCCTCGCGCACCGGTGTGCGTGAAATCTCGAGTTGGACCGCAATCGCCTTCTCATCAATCACGTCGCCGGGTTTTATGGCGCCCGTCAGAATCATGCGCCGCACCAGCGGGTATATCTGGTCGCGCATGGGCCGTGATCGGTCAAGCCGCGACCGGGAAAAATTGAAACTCATACTGTCATACTAATATAACAGTTGTGGACAGCAAGCCAAAATTTTGATTAACATGGGCCAACAAAAATAATATCGAGGGAGAGCCTATGGCCGGCGCGAATAATTTTCCAAAACTGCACAATGCCATGTGGCCGGGGCTGGTCGGCAAGGGGCCTGACTCGGAGCCGCCCATTGATCTCGACACGTTGATCGACCTGACGGCCAAGGCCGACGTCAATGGCGTCAAATTTGACGGCATAGATATTTTTCACGTGGGCCCCCACACCAACATCGATGCCGATGACGACGAGATCAAGCGGCTGGCGGAAAAAGTGCAGTCGCGCGGCCTCGTCATTGGCTCGATCGTAGCCCCCGTCTGGCCGCCTGTCGGCGGCGGTTCAGCCATGGGCTCTCCCGCTGATCGCAAGAAATTTGTCGAAAACGTCAAGAAGTCCTGCATGCTTGGAAAAAAGCTGCGCGATCTCGGTGTCCGGAACTATGGCGTTATCAGGATTGACTCCGCCTCAAGCCCCGGCGAGTGGTCGAAAGACCCCGCAGGCAACACCAAAAAAATTGCCAAGACATTTCGCGAAGCCTGCGGTGTTGCGGCAGACTTCGGCGAACGCCTGGCTGCCGAGGGCGAAATCTGCTGGGGCGGCATGCATTCCTGGAAAGCCATGATCGACACTCTGGAAGAAACTGACAGGCCCCAAACCATCGGCTTCCAGGCAGACATGGCCCACACGCTTCTCTACACCATGGGCTACAACGCGCCGAAAGCCCGCTTGCTGCCAGCCAAATTTGACTGGAAGAGCAGGAAAACCCTCGACGAAGCGCTGAAGAAAATGACCGATGCGCTGAGACCCTGGACCATTGATTTCCACGTGGCCCAGAACGACGGCACGGTGAAGGGTCTCGGCTATCACGACAAAACGGGCCGCCATTGCATGGTGACTGATCGCAATGGCAAACTCGACATTCCAAAACACGCCGGTTTTTGGCTGCGCGACGGCAATGGCGATTTGACCAAGGCCTTTCGCCATATCTGCTGGGATGGCTGCATGTTCCCCAATGAGGTGATGTTGAAGCAGCCGACCTGGAACGACATCCTGGCCACCCTGATCAAGGTGCGCGACAAGCACGGTTGGCAGGCCTGAGATGGCGAAGAGACCCCTCAACGTCGGCATGGTCGGTTACGGCTTCATGGGGCGCACCCACTCGAACGCGTTTTCACAAGTCGGCCACTTCTTTGACATCCCGTACAAGCCCGTTTTGAAGGCGGTCTGCGCCAGGGACGCAGGCAAGGTCAAGGCTTTCGCCGAACAGTGGGGCTATGAATCGATCGAAACCGATTGGCGCAAACTGGTTGAACGCAAAGACATCGACATCATCGATATTGCCAGCCCCAACGACACCCATCTTGAGATAGCCGTCGCTGCTGCCAAGGCGGGCAAGATGGTGATGTGCGAAAAACCCTTGGGCCGCAGCGCCAAAGAGTCCATTCAGATGGTGGAGGCGGTTGAAAAAGCCAAGGTGCCCAACATGGTCTGGTATAATTACCGTCGTGTGCCGGCCGTCATGCTCGCTAAGCAATTGATCGACGAAGGCAAGCTTGGCAAGATTTTCCATTACCGCGCCAAATTCCTGCAGGATTGGACAATTTCCAAAGACTTGCCACAAGGAGGGCAGGGCCTCTGGCGTCTTGATGTTGGCGTGGCCGGAAGCGGCGTCACTGGCGATCTCCTCGCCCACTGCATCGATACCGCCATGTGGTTGAACGGCGGCATTGCCAAAGTCTCCGGCATGACGGAAACCTTCATCAAGGAGCGCCACCACAACATAACAGGAAAAACCGAATCCGTTGGCATCGACGATGCCAGCCTGTTCCTCGCCCGCTTCGCCAATGGTTCGCTGGCAAGTTTCGAGGCTACACGCTATGCGCGAGGCCACAAGGCGCTCTACACGTTCGAAATCAATGGCGAGAACGCTTCAATTTCCTGGGACTTGCATGACCTGCATCGGCTGCAGTATTTCGACCATCGCGACGAAGGTAAAACCCGCGGCTGGCGCAACGTCCACATTACCGACGGTGATCACCCCTATATGGGCAAATGGTGGGTGCCTGGACTGCAGATAGGTTACGAACACACGTTCATCCACCAGGTCGCCGATTTCCTTGAAGCCACCGGAGCCGGAAAATCGGCGGCCCCCACGTTCCGTGAAGCAATGGCAACCGATGTTGTAACTGATGCAGTTCTCAAATCCGCCAAGTCCGGGCAATGGGAGCTTGCAAATTAAAAAGGACAGGATAGTCTTTGTTGAAAATAGTCCGAAGGGCGAGCAGGGAGTAGGAATGGCACAAGCCGATAGACCAGCGTTGCGATTATCCAGGATTTCCAAATCCTATGGCAGCGTGCGCGCGCTTGAGAACCTCTCTTTTGATGTGGCAGCCGGCAGGTTCTTTGTTCTTTTTGGCCCAAGCTCGGTTGGCAAGACAACCACACTGCGCACCATCGCAGGCCTGGTGCGGCCCGATTCAGGCCGGGTGGAAATTGATGGCCTTGACATGACCGACAAGCCCATCGCCGGTCGTGGCGTATCCATGGTGTTCCAGTCTTTTGCCCTTTATCCCCATCTCACCGTGTTCGAAAATCTCGCCTATCCCTTGCGCGAGGAAAAGGTCGGTTCCGGGGAAATCACCCGCCGTGTCAACGAAACTGCGGCCATGCTGAAGTTGACACCTCGCCTTGAGCGCAAACCCAGCACCCTGTCAGGCGGTGAGCAACAGCGTGTGGCCTTGGGCCGCTCGCTGGTGCGCCAGCCAAAAATTCTGCTCCTCGATGAGCCGCTCACCAATCTCGACGCGAAATTGCGCCATGACATGCGGGCCGAACTGAAACGCCTGCACCGCCAGTTTGGCATGACTATTGTCTACGCAACTCCCGATGAACTTGAGGCCCTGTCCATGGGTGAAGAAATAGCTGTGATGCGTGATGGCACCGTTGTTCAGCGTGGCACGCCGGATGAACTTTACGACACGCCCGCCAACACCTATGTGGCCGGCAAGATAGGTTCTCCTCATATGAACATGATCAAGGCCACAGTGAGTAAAGATACGAAATCTTTTGATACGCCACTGGGACGCATTGTTCCCAAGACCCCGCGCAAATCGGCCAGCCCCGGAGAAGCGGCGCTCATCGGCATTCGCCCGAGCGATATCCGCTTTTCGGCGAAAGGCGAGAAGGCGATTTCGTCAAAAATCCATCTTCTTGAGCCGCTGGGCGATATCACGATAGTATCCGTGGAAGCTGGCAACGAGATGCTTCGCATGGTGTTGCCTGAAGCCAAAGCCGCATCAATAAAATTGGGCGACACCGCCTCGATAGTCATAAATCCAAACGATATTCACATCTTCCGCGCTGCAAGCGGGCAGGTAATGTCCTGACGCGAATGGCCTGAAGCGAACTGTTAAACAAAGGGAGTAAACGTAAGATGAACAAGCGAACGACAGTAAAGGGAATTGCTGCGGCCCTCGGCGTGGCGACTTTGATGACGATGGGTGGTGCCATGCAGGCATCGGCCGAAGATGTCACGTTGACCATGGCTGTTCCCGATTGGCCGCCAACCCGCATCATGAAGAAAATGTTCGACGAGCAATACAAGTCGAAAACCGGCAACACCGTGAAGCTCGAAGTCGACTTCATTCCGTGGCCGGATTTCTACACCCGCGTCAACGCATCGCTCACCTCCGGCGAGCAGAAGTATAACTTCGCGGTGTCGGATTCCCAGTGGCTCGGCGCCTTTGTTGAAGGTGGTTATTTCCGCAAGGTAAACGATCTGATCGATGCGGATCCGGAATTGAAGGCTACCATGGCCGAGATGCATCCGGCACCGCTGAATGCCTATTCGACCTATCCGAACTCGACGCCGAACTACTACGGCTTCCCGCAGTTCCCGGACGTTCTGGTGAATTTTGCGCGTTCCGACATTTTGTGCAACGAAGAAGAGCAGAAGGGCTTCATGGCGAAGTTCAACAAGAAGCTTCCTTGCACCGGCGAAGAGCTGGACGCCATGAGCTGGGATGATTTCGAAAACGTTGGAAAATTCTTCCAGCGCAAGAAGGGCGAAATGCTGGCCGGCAAGCCTGCCGATGACGATTTCTATGGAATCGCCTTCCAGGCTGGTAAGGGCTACGACTTCTCGTCCATGCAGATCAACGGCTTCATCTGGCAAGAAGGTGGCGACACCTGGAACGAAACCAAGCAGCCCGATGGCCAGGCCGAAGGTGTCGTGAACTCGCCGCAGGCCGTGGGCGCACTTGAACACTACCTGCGCTTGATTCAATACATGCCACCGGTTGCGAAGACCGGCACCATGGACATCTTCAAGTCGGATGAACTGTTCCGCGAAGGCAAGGTCGCGATGAACATTGACTGGATCGGCCTCGGCGAAGCCTCGCTTGACCCGAAAACCTCCAAGGTTTCGGACAAGCTGGTGTTTGGCATGATGCCTGGAACCCCAGGACCGGATGGAAAACTCATCCGTTGGTCAAACATCGGAGGCCAGCCTTTCGTGCTCACCACATGGACAACGCCAACCCAGTTGACGGAAGCCATGGGCTTCGTGAAGTGGTGGCTGTCTTCTGAGATCCAGCACCAGTTCGCTGCCGGCGGTGGCCAATCAGCCATGAAGTCGGTTTACTCGGATCCGAAATATGTGACCTATCGCCCGTGGAACCGGGCTTGGGCCGCATCTCTCGATTGGCAAAAGGACGTGTGGCATGTGCCGCAGTTCTTTGACCTTCTCACCCAGCAGCAGGATCAGTTCGATCTTGCCATCACGGGCAAGCAGGACGCCAAGACAACCTTGGACAACATTGCCAAGTATCAGCAGAACCTCCTCACGGAAGCTGGCCTGATCAAGTAACACTAAAACAACTCCGGGACGCGCGTAGGTGATTTGCGCGCGTCTCTTTTATCTTCCTTCCAACGAGAAGCTCAATTTTGATGGCAATGACGGCAACACAGCAGCAGACGCCCGGATTCTTGACCGTGGCGCCCGATAACTGGAAACTTGCAATCGCCGTTGGACTTGCAGTTTCCATTCTGGCCGCCTCGCTGTTGCAAGCCTCGGCCTCATTCTGGGTGGTTGGAGCCATGGTCGCCATGGTTGCCGCCAGTTTTGTGGTCAACGCCTTCCGCAAGCACAAAGGCAATAGCAAGTTTCCAGTTATCGGGCGCCACGTTCAAAAATCCGGGCGTCTGCTGCTGTGTTGCCGTCATGGTCATAAAGGTCAAGCTTCTCGTGGGAGGGAGAAAAAAGAGACGCGCGCAAATTGCCTACGCACGTCCCGGAATTGCTTCGGTATTACTTGATCAGTCCAGCTTCCGTGAGGAGGTTCTGCTGATACTTGGCAATATTGTCCAAGGTTGTCTTGGCATCCTGCTTGCCCGTGATCGCAAGGTCGAATTGATCCTGCTGCTGGGTGAGGAGGTCAAAGAACTGCGGCACGTGCCACACGTCCTTCTGCCAATCGAGAGATGCGGCCC
>JANMHO010000276.1:0-12500 GCA_031375195.1 Rhodobiaceae bacterium | reverse complement strand
CAGCTTTTGGAAAATGCGGTTCTATAATCGCCCACTCATCGTCGCTTAAATCAAATCGACCCATAATATGCTCCTTGTTCAGAGCATCTGAATCTGATTTGCTAACGTAATTCAACAACCTGAGTTGGGTTCAAACCCTAGATAGAATTTCACGTTTCAAAAGTACCGTGAATCGTACCCTCAATTTTGCGGTTCTGCCCCTGTTTGCTAACTCGCTCAAACAAACACCAATCTTTCCCACGCCGCACTTGCGGGAAAAGTAGACCGCGAAACACCGCGCCGTTCGGCACTCAAGCGCATTTCAGCACAGTCAATTTCGAGGTTCCGATTCTTGGCCTGCCTGGCACAGGGAATCCGAAGCGATCAGTCGTATGCTGGTGATGGCAAACTGGTGGTGGAAGCGCTTGAAAACCTGCGTGAAACCGTGGCCGCGCCTTCTCGATGCCAGTGCGTTGCGGGTGAATGGCAAAGACCTATTCTGGCGGGTGCAGGCGTTCCCTGCTGAACATAATAGGTGACAAATTGACAGAACATATCCCCCTTGCCGTAAGCATTTCCGATGCCGTTAAGATGGTCGGCCTTGGCCGCACATCACTCTACGCAGCCATCGCAGCGGGCAAACTCAAAACCAGAAAATCAGGAAGGCGCACTCTTGTTGAAACGAGTGCACTTCGCCAGTTCATCGAAGCCCTTCCTGAAAGCGCATCGTTGAAAGTTAGCCTTGATGCCGCGAAAACCTTAGCCAATGACGAAACTTGTGGCATGATTGTTCAGGTAGGCGTCAACGTGAATGTTCAACTGGGCTACATCGTGGATATATCGCAATATGCAGATCGGGCGAGACAAATACTTCAAGCAAGTGGTGGCGAGCCTAGGACCATAGATGTGGGAGGTGAAGGCTGATTCTTGATCTCTTGAATCTTCTTAAAACAATGAAAAATCGTTGCAAGAGTGAACAAGTTTATCAATCATATCCAAGCCGCCAGACGTTTGAAATGAGGCTGATCCCGTCACTAATGTTAATTTCAAGTTCTCCGCCATGCTAGCAGCAGTCAAAATGCTAGACTTTTCTTCCGGTGGATTAAAGCCAGTCTTAGTTCCAAATTGAATAGTGTCGTTCTCATTATAAGCCAAAACCTGTTTTGGTAATTGGCTATCCACTGCGAATGTAACAAGAAACTCGCTTTTAGTCTTAGGAACAGTCATTCCCACTAAAAATACTCTCGCAAATCCTGTTAGCGCATTGCATCGAAATACAAGTTTTACGTTTGGTGCGTCATAACTATTCACACTCGCTGAATAGTATATGACCTCACCAGCCTCCTCTTTTTCAGCGGAGAATCCAAAATTCCAATCCCCAACATTTTCAATAATTGTTTCAGCTAAAGTTTCGGTTGAAACAAAGCATGCCACCGTTATGAGAATGTTGAACCAATGCCGCGACATCTTGAGCGTTCCTTGCGTGAGCTGGTGAAGGTCTTATCGGGATTGAATATATTCACAGTTTTTGTGTCAATGGCTACACTGGTTATGTGTGTTAAACTCCGTGTCGTTGTCAGTACTAGGTCGTTGAAGGGTGTCAAAATATGCGCGAATTTTTTGAACGCATTGATCGAGGTTATCACCTATTCGGGATATGGCAGCACTCGTGTCATCGTCATACGATTTTGTAGTCTCTGCGATTAACCGAAGTGTTGCGGCATAATCAGCAATTGCACCAACTGGAAAGTCGAGCTGATCTCTATCCGTGATTGTCAAAGTTCCGTGGGCTGTCATTCTGAGTTCCCTTCCATGTTTGGCCCCAGCATAATTATGTTCTTGAAAGCTGAATAACATTTTTTGTCCCATTCAAACTATTGCGCAACCTGTCCAGATAATCCGCCCACCATTGGGCCATTTTCTTGCGTTCGGCCAGCGCATCGCCACGGGCATAGGCGCGGCGCACGGCGTCTTTGTCTTGATGGGCAAGGGAGCGTTCGATTGCATCGGATGAAAACATGTTTGCGGCATTGAGCAGGGTTGATGCCGTTGCGCGAAAGCCGTGCGAGCTGTGTTCATGCGCCGGGATGCCCATGCGCCTGAGAGCGGCATTCATGGTGTTCTCGCTCATGCTATTGATAGGGCGGCCTGTTGCCGGGAATACATTGCCTTTAGGGCCTGTTACCTTGTGAAGTTCTTTGAGAATTGCGATGGCTTGTTTTGGCAGTGCCTTGGTGTGGGCTTCCCTGAGCTTCATCCGTTCTGCAGGAATTTCCCATGTACTCTTGGCAAGGTTAAATTCATCCCACTTGGCTTGGCGCAATTCACCGGGCCTTGAATAGAGCAAGGCCATGAGTTGCAGGGCGCTTCCGGTGACGACGTTGCGCGTGGAGTAATAGTCAATCAAGCGAAGCATTTCGCCAAGGCGCTCGGGTTTCAGGATTGCGGCAAAGTGTTTGGCCTTGTGCGTGGCCACCGTGCCGCGCGTTGCATGCACGGGGTCTTTGTCAGTCAGGCCATTTTGCATGGCGTAGCGGAACACTTCCCCGATGACCGTTCGCATGCGCCGTGCCGTTTCAAAGTTTTCGGCCTCTTCTTCCTTCACCAAGCACTTCACAATATCCTGAGTGGTGATGGACGCGATGGGCCGTGAGCCAAGACTGCTTTCCACCTTGCGCAATACCCATTCCATCTTTGTGATAGTGACTTCGGCCTTTCCAGCTTTCCGCTTTTTGGCAACCAGTTTGGCCGCAATGCTGGCAAATACTGTTTCGCTCTTGAGGCGTTCGGCAAGCTTGTTTTGCCGCTTGGCGTCTGACGGGTCATTGCCAGCCGCCAGTTGTTCACGGGCCTTGATAGCCTTGTCTCTCGCAATGGCCACTGAGACTTCGGGGTAGGTGCCAAGTGCTTGCGCTTACCGTGGAAACGGTACTCATAGCGCCAATAGCGCCCGCCCTGGGGTGTTCAAAACTGCAAGCCCTTGCCGTCTGAGAGCTTCCTAAGCCCTTTGGCGGGCTTTGCCGTGCGCAAGGCGACGTCTGAGAGTTTTCCGGTCGTCCATGCCATGTGTTTGTTTCAAATTGGCGGTATCAGGGTTTCGACTATTCTGTGATACCGTCATTTATACCGCCAATTTTGGCGGTTGTCCACAAACGACTGTGAACTAAGGCAGCCTTGAAAAGACTAAATTACAATGCTTTTCAGTGATTATCTGGACGTTGGCGAATGCTGAGGAACTGGGAAATGGTGCCGCTTAGGTGACTCGAACACCTGACCCCCGCATTACGAATGCGGTGCTCTACCAACTGAGCTAAAGCGGCATGGTCAATGAACCAGCGTGGGATAGACGGTTTTGCCGCGCGTTTCAACTGTCCGTTATGGGGACTTCAAAGGGGCGCCGGCGGACAGCTCTGAACCCTCGAGATCGGGATCAAGGCCGGGGTCGTCGGGCAGGTGGGCGAGCTCGATGACGGGCGGCTTGGGCGTGCCGGTGGCCACCTCAATGGCGGGCACAGCCGGGGCGGCCAGTTGCTCCGCCTGTTGTTGGGGCAGCATTTCAAAAGGGGTTTTCCAGTGGCAGGGTACAATCTCGCCGGAGACAGGCGAGATGGGAACCCAGCGCGGGCTGGCGACACCGTCCGACACCCACATGGGATCGCGCGGCGCGTGCAAGGCGCGGGCCAGCCATTCCCGCGCCCGGCCCTTGTCGCCGCCGGCCTCTTCCACATCGGCCATGAGGGCGCAGATGCGGGCCTGGGGCTGATCAGCGAGAAGCGGCTCCAGGGTTTTGCGGGCAACGTCGAAGCGCTGGGCTGCGACGGCGGCGCGCGCCAGCGCGTAGATGCCTTCGAGATTGTCCGGGGTGTTGCCGACGAGATCGCGCACCCGTTCGAAACGGGGTTCTGGGCCATCGCCAGGTTTGGCGTGAGCCAGAACTTCAGCCAGATCAGGATGGGGTGTTATTTCCCAGGTGGCGCGGATTATTTTCACGGCTTTGCGGGGCGAGCCCTGGCTGGCGTGGATGCGGGCGGCGACAAGCGCTGCTGGCACCAATCCGCCGTCAAGCTTGTGAGCCTTGAGGGCCAGGCCGAGCGCCGTGGTTGGATCCTTTTCCTCCAGCGAAAGCGCTTGAGCTGCCAGAAGGGCCGCCTGTTTTTGATTGCTCTCGGCGCTTGGCGTCAGGCCCGATTTTGCCTGCTGTTGCAGTGTGGCCGCAGCGCCTGCCCAATCCTTCCTGATGGATTGCAATTGCAGAACGGCGGACGAGGCCCAGGCGAGGCGGGGGTTCAGCTTGAGGGCGCGGGTGGCATGGGCCATGGCGGCGGTGACATCGCCGTTCTTGCGGGCTTCGGCAAAGAGTCCACGGAGCCCCAGGGCCTCTGTTTCGGAAGATTTTGTCATCGCTTCGAAGATGCGCTTGACCGAAGCGTGATCGCCTTTGAGCTGGGCGGCCTGGGCCGCCAGAACATTGACGAGGGGTTCATCGGCCAGGGCGTTGCCCGCAATGCCTGCATGTTTTGCGGCGGCTATGGCGTCACCGGCGCCTGCGGCGATAATGCCGCGCGACAGCGACTCATAGCCCTTGCGGTTTTTGCGAAAACGCCAGTAATCGCGCGCTGCCGTAGGGCTCCGCCAAATCCTGCGGAAAAAGCCCCAGATAAACCATAGAAGGGCAACTGCAAGAAGCTCGATGGCTACAGCAACTACGAAGCTCACTTGGATTTCATGGCCCATTCCGCGAAAAGTGATGTCGGCCGGGTGGTCGGCCAGCCAGGTGAAGAACAGGGCGGCAAATATCAGCAGGCCGAAGCGCCAGAGCAGCTTGATCATGGCGTGGCGCCCATGCTGGTGATCTGGCGCAGAACGGCTTGCGAAGTGTCTTCGAGGGCAGCTTCAAGGGCAATGCGCGCTGCCGCGCGGTCGCGCCATTGGGAGAGCGGTACGGGCTTTGTGCCTTCAGCGCTGTCGATTTTCGCGATTGCCTGGGCGAGGTCGCCCGCTTCAGCCAGGGCCGCGGTTTGGGTCGCGAGGTTTTGCCAATCGGCCTCGCCGATTTCGCGGATCCTTATGATGTCGCCCATGGCGGCCCAGAAATCATCGATGTAACTGCTTTCAGTGGCGGGTGCGGCGGCGGCTGGCTTGGGGAGCTGTGGAATGATGGCGGTAAGTTCTGCGGCAAGGCCCGCCGCGTTGGGAAGACCCGCATCGGCTCTGGAAAGGAGCGTGTCGAGGCCTGCTGCCGCTGGCGACAGGTTTGAAATGCGGTCAACTTCGGTGCGGTAGGCCGCGCCTGCCGCTATCTTGGCCTTGAGGTCTGAAAGGGACTGGGACAAGTTTGCCGAGGCTGCGGACTGATCGCCTGGTTTGCCGGCGGGTTGTTTTTCCAACGCTTCAAGACGCTTTGCCAGCAGGGCCAGGGCGCTGGAGTTGTCGCCCGGCGTGGTGGAGGGCACGCCCGCCGCGATGCGGGACTTGAGTTCTGCAAGTTCTGTGTTCGCGGCTTTGGCGGCGGCTTCGATGGCGGCAATCCGGGCCTCAAAGGCAGCGCTTTTTTCGGCAGCGCCCATGGTTTTTTCGGCAACGGATTTGATTTGCGTTTCAAGTGGTCCGAATTGGCTTTTCAGTTGATCGGAACCAGCGGCCACGGCGCCGAGTTGTTCGCCAAGCGTTTTGGTTTGGGCCTCAAGCGCTTCAATGCGGCTGCGCGCCGCAACCAGTTCATTGCTGGGCAAATAGGATGCCAGCACATCCTTGTAAATCCAGCCGCCGGCAACCGCGCCCGCCAGCAATGCCACGGCAAACAGGGCGATTCTGGTTTTTGGTTTTGTTGCAGCAGGCGATGGCGGCGGTGGCGCGGCAGGCGCTGCGGCGTCTTCAAGTGTTATGTCTTCGGCCTGCAAGTCGATGACTTGTGGCTTGATGGGTGAGTCTGGGGCATCAGGTGTCATGGAGGAGGCCTAACTGTTTCGCGCGTTTCAATCAAGAAGGGCCAGCATCGCAGATTCGTCCGGCGTTTTTGCGACACGTTTTTTCCAGTGTTGAGGCAGGGTTTTTGCCACGTTTTCCGACAGGCAATAGTATTTGGGCGTTGCGGCTGGCTTTTCCAGCCCGGCCACGAGATCACACCAGATGCGCGCGGTGCGCGGCGAATAGAGCAGCACGCCATCGGCATGGACCAGGGCGCTTTCCAGGCCGGAAGGTTTTTGAATCACGGCGTCATAGGTAATCACACGGGTCACCATGAATCCACTGGCCCGAAGAAGAGCCCGCAAGTCGGCTGAGGTTTCAGCGCCCGACAGATAAAGAATGGGCCCGGTCTCAGGATCAAGATTTGCCTTCACATGGGCCACGAGGCCATCAAGATCGCCGCCATGGGCGCTCGCGTTCGGGAAGCCCGCTTGCCTTGCCGCATCAAGCGATTGCGGCCCAACGGCGAGCAATGGAATGTTTTTGAATTGAACGCTGAGGCCGGCATTCTTAAGGGCATTGGCGCTGGTGATGCAGACGGCCTGATAGTTGCTGGGCGGGATTATAATATCCGTGCGCGGAACAATTTTCAGCAGGGGCATGAGCGTGGCCGAGTGTCCCCTGCCCGCAAGCTTGCTCATCAGGGCCAAGGCTTCCTCTTCTGGTCTTGTAATGATCAGTCGCATCAGAATGCGATCAGCGCGCCGCCGCGGGCCTTGACCTCGGCTCCGGCATCGGCCCCCATGCGCGCGGCATCGCTGAGAGGGCCTTGCCGGGTGGCTTCAAAGCAGTGGACGCCATCAAGGGTGAGCGCATGGCCGCGAAAATTCAATATGCCGCCATCAAGGGACGCGTGGCCTGCCAAGGGCGTGCGGCAGGAGCCATCAAGAGTTTGCAGGAAGGCGCGTTCGCAGGCGACCGCGATTGAACTTTCCGTGTGGTTGATTCCGGATAGTAGCTGTTTGGTTTCTTCGTCGCCTTCACGGATTTCAATTCCAATGGCCCCTTGGGCAAGCGCTGGCAGCATGATTTCCGTGGGCATGGCGGCGGTTATTTTTTCCGCGAGGCCCAAGCGATTGAGACCGGCGCAGGCGAGGAATGTGGCATCCGCCACACCTTCGGAAAGTTTCCTCAACCGGGTTTGAACATTGCCCCGGAACAGAACGGTCTTCAGATCAGGTCTCATGCGCAGGAGCTGGGCCGTGCGTCGGACGGAGGAAGAGCCAATTTTTGCGCCAACGGGAAGTTCCGCGATGGAATTCGCCGTCAGACTCAAGAATGCATCGCGGGCATCTTCGCGGGGCAGCACAGCGGCGATCACCAGTCCACCTGGCAGAACGGCGGGCAGGTCTTTCATCGAGTGAACGGCCATATGAATATTGCCGGCAAGCAAGGCTTCCTCGATTTCCTTGGTGAACAGGCCCTTGCCGCCGATTTCCGTCAGCGGGCGGTCCCTGATCTGATCGCCGGTGACACTGATCACAACAATCTCAATATCGGCTGGGTTCAGTCCATGGGCTGCAACCAGCCTGTCGCGGGTTTCGTGGGCCTGGACCAGAGCCAGAGGCGATCCCCGCGTGCCTATTCTCAGTTGAGCCATTTGCAAGTCATATCCATTGAATGCTAGAGCGATTGTTTGTTCTAGCCGCTAATCTTTGAGACGTCATCCGCTTCATGGTCCCTTCATACATCCTCGGCATCGAGACATCCTGTGATGAAACGGCAGCGGCTGTGGTGCGCAGAAATGCCGATGGCAGCGGTGAAATCATCAGCAATATTGTGCTGTCCCAAATTGCCGATCACGCGCCCTTTGGCGGCGTGGTGCCTGAAATCGCCGCCCGCGTTCATATTCGTCATCTCGACCGGCTCATTTCGGAAGCTATGGGGCAAGCCAGGTTGAGATATCCGCAACTCGACGGCGTGGCGGCAACGGCGGGACCCGGCCTTTTAGGAGGCGTTATCATTGGCCTTACAACTGCCAAGGCCATCGCCATGGCGCATGAAAAGCCATTGCTCGCCATTAATCATCTGGAAGGCCATGCGTTGACGCCGCGCCTGCTGGGGCCGTGCCCGTTTCCCTATCTGCTGCTGCTGATTTCGGGCGGGCACACGCAGTTTCAATTGGTGGAAGGGGTGGGGCGTTATCGCAGGCTGGGGACGACGATTGATGATGCCCTGGGTGAGGCTTTTGACAAGACGGCAAAACTCCTGGGGTTGGGTTATCCCGGAGGGCCACAGGTCGAAGCCCTTGCCCGAAATGGAAAAGCCGGTCGATTTGATTTTCCCCGGCCCTTGAAGGGCCGCAAGGATTGCAATTTTTCCTTTTCCGGGTTGAAAACCGCCGTTCGGGAAGTTGTGCATGATTTGGGGCGCCTCACGCAGCAGGATATCGCTGATGTTTGCGCCAGTTTTGAAGCGGCGGTGGCGGAGACTTTGCAGGATCGGTTGAAAATGGCCTTTGCGGCTTTTCGCAAGGCATATCCTGGTGTCAGGTCGCCAGCCCTGATTGTCGCGGGAGGCGTTGCCGCCAACGCCACGTTGAAGGCAGTATTCGCGACATCTGCAATGGCGCATGGATTCGAGCTCAATGTACCGCCCCCAGATCTCTGCACCGATAATGCGGCGATGATCGCTTGGGCGGGCGCGGAGAGACTGGCTTTGGGTATGACGGACAATCTGGATGTTATGGCACGGGCGCGCTGGCCTTTGGATGAGGTTTCGGCCCCGGTTTATGGTTCGGGCAAATTGGGTGTGAAGGTATGAAGCGCAGGATTGTGGTTGCGGGCAATGGCGCCTGGGGCCAGGCCCTGGCCCATGTGGCAAACGAAGCGGGCCATAAGGTTGTGACGTGGACCAGGCAGGGTTCCGACTATACGTCTTTTGCAAATTTCGATGCGATCATCCTCGCCGTGCCGGCCCAGTCGCTGCGGGAAGTTGTGACGGCGCTCAAACCACCAAAACATGTGCCCCTGATCATTGCGGCCAAGGGCATCGAGCAGCAGAGCGCCTTGTTCATGAACGAGGTGGTGAAGGAAGTTGCGCCGGACTCCAAATCCTACGTGCTTTCCGGCCCAAGCTTTGCCGCTGATGTTCTAAAGGGATTGCCGACTGCGGTGACGCTTGCCGCGCCAACCCATGCGGAGGCCAGCGAATGGGCCGGTGACCTGACGCTGCCCACGTTTCGTGTTTATGGCTCAGATGACGTGCTGGGTGTTGAAATTGGCGGCGCGCTCAAGAATGTGCTTGCCATAGCTTGCGGTATTTCCGATGGCCGCGGGCTTGGCGACAGTGCGCGGGCGGCGCTCACAACGCGGGGCTTTGCCGAGCTTATGCGCTTTGGCAAAAAACTCGGCGCCAGGCCTGAAACGCTGACCGGGCTTTCAGGCCTTGGCGATCTGCTGCTCACCTGCTCAAGCAAGAAATCGCGCAATTATTCCTTTGGCTTTGGCATTGGCCAGGGCCTGACAGTGCGCGAGGCACTGGTGCTGGCGCGGGGCGTTGTCGAAGGCGCCCACACGGTGAAGGTCGCCCACATGATGTCGCTCAGCCATGGGGTCGATATGCCGATCGTATCGGCGGTGTCAGCCATTGTTGTGCGGGGCATGGACCCGGCCCAGGAAATTGCGCGGCTGCTGGCAAGGCCGGTTCGCGGGGAGATCAGGTGAAGGAGAAACTATGATGGCCTATTGGCTTTTCAAATCGGAACCCGAAGTGTGGTCATGGGACATGCAAAAGGCCAAGGGCGCGGCCGGCGAGGAATGGACGGGTGTGCGCAATTATCAGGCACGCAACAACATGCGGCTGATGAAACTGGGCGACAAGGGTTTTTTCTATCACTCCAATGAAGACAAGGCGATTGTTGGCATCGTTGAAGTGTGCAAGCTCGCCCACAGGGATTCAACCGCCGATGCCGATACCTGGGAATGCGTGGATATCCGCGCCCTCGTCGATGTGACGCAACCAGTCTCGCTGGATGACATCAAGCAGGACAAGCGGCTCAGTGGCATGGTGCTGGTCAAGAATTCCAGGCTTTCCGTGCAGCCTGTCACCACGGAAGAATGGAAAATGATTTGCGATCTCGGAGGGATTAAAACACCGCCGCGCCTGACGTGAACACAGCCGCGTTCATTCGCCGGAATACCTCCGTCATGTCGCCGCCTTTGGTGCCGGAGATAAAGCTCTATCTGGCCCATGAGGCGGTGCCGCTGTGGCAGAAGACCGAGGATGAACTTGGTGAAATGGGTCTGCCGCCGCCATTCTGGGCCTTTGCCTGGGCGGGTGGGCAGGCCTTGGCGCGGTATGTTTTGGACAATCCTGGGCTTGTAAAATCGCGAACTGTTTTGGATTTGGCAACGGGTTCCGGCCTTGTCGCCATTGCTGCTGCAAAATCAGGCTCTTCCCATGTGACCGCCGCCGATATTGATGGATTTGCCATCGCCGCCGCCCAGCTCAATGCTGAACTCAATCAAGTTGTTGTTGATATCAAGTTGAAAGACTTGTTCAACGCGCGCCCGCAAGCCTTTGATATTATTCTGGTTGGGGATTTATTCTATGAGAAGGCTGTGGCCGGGCGCTGCCTGGCATGGCTCAGGCGGGCAGAGGGCGCGACGGTTCTCATCGGCGATCCGGGGCGAAGTTATTTGCCGCAGGACCAGCTTGAAAAGCTGGCCGAGTACAGCGTGCCGGTCACGCGCGATCTTGAAGACGCGGAAATCAAGCGGAGTGCTGTGTGGAAACTGAAGGCTTGAGCGACGAGCCGGAATTATTGAGCCATAGCGCCAGCATGAGGATGCCAAGCGCGATCCAAAGCCAGATATCCGCGCCGCCGCCGTAAAACAGGATGGCAAAGAGCACCGCGGCAGGCGTTGAGACATAAACGGCTTGAATTGTGTAAACAGCCCCTTTGTCGCGGATGAGCGTGAAGAAGGCGATACGCTCGATAATCCACATGATGCCGGCGACCAGCACCGTCCAATAGGCGAGTAGCTCAGGGGTCGCTGCAGCCCACGGCGCTTCGAAATAGAAAAAGAAAGGAATGACAACGATGGCCGACCAGAAGCTTTCGGATGCGCCAATTGACAGCACGTCCGCTCCCTTTGGCCAGTAGTGGGCGGCAAACCAGTTGTAGGCCGTGTAGAGAAGGGGCGTGCTGAAAGCTGCGATCGTCCACCAGGAAATGTCGCCGGACAATGTGCCTTCGCGCGAAAGAATGAGAATGGCGCTGGAGATGAAACCGGCCGCCACGGCGTATAATCGTCGTGGCACGGCGTTCTCGCGGCGGGTCAGAAGCGCCAGCATATAATTGAAGAAGGGGGCCGTTGAAACGATGAGCGCAGCCTCGGTCGCCGGAATATGCCGGATGACATAGAGCCCGATGGCAAACGGCACGTTCATCAGCAATGCGCAGCCCAGGCCGAACCAAATGACGGAGTGGCCGAAATTCATGCGGGTTCCAGACAGCAGGGCGGCGATCATGAGGCCAAAGCCGACGCCGAAGCCCGTGTAAACGATGACGTGGGTGACCGGCATGTTCTGCAAGGCCATCGCCTTGTAGAGCGATTGCGAAAGCCCCCAGAAAAGTCCCAAGGAAATGAAGTAGAGAAAATGCCGGGAAATGATCATGGCCAGGCATATGCCACTTGCTTAGTCTTTAGGCTACTTGATAGTGATGCAAATCTGCCTTTACATAAGGGCATAGCGCAAAAGGAAACCATCTCATGTCTGACAAAACCTACCCCGTTCCGGCCCAATGGAAAAAGCGCGCTTTTGTCGACAAGAGTGAATATGAGGCGATGTATGCGGAGTCGGTGAAATCTCCGGCCAAGTTCTGGGCGAAGCACGCCAGGCGGCTGGACTGGTTCAAGGCGCCAACCAAGATCAAGAACACGTCTTTTGCCTATGACAAGGTTTCCATCAAGTGGTTTGAAGATGGGCTTCTCAATGTCTCCTGCAATTGCATTGACCGCCATTTGAAAAAGCGGGCGAACCAGACAGCGATCATCTGGGAAGGCGACAATCCCTACGACGACAAGAAGATCACCTACGCCGAGCTTCATGCCCATGTCTGCCGCTTCGCCAATGTGATGAAAGCCAATGGTGTCAAGAAGGGCGACCGGGTCACCCTCTACATGCCGATGATTCCTGAGGCGGCCTACGCCATGCTGGCCTGCACGCGCATTGGCGCGGTGCATTCCATCGTGTTTGGCGGCTTTTCGCCGGAGAGCCTGGCGGGCCGGATCAATGACTGTGGATCGAAATTCATCGTCACGGCGGATGAAGGCATGCGGGCGGGAAAGAAAATTCCGTTGAAAGTGAATACGGACGAGGCTTTGAAAAAATGTGCTGGCAACGAGAAGGTTCTGGTTGTTCGCCGCACGGGCGCTGCCGTTCCCTTCGATCCCTCGCGCGATCTTTGGTATCACGACGAGGCGGTGAAAGTCTCGGCCGATTGCAAGCCGGAGAAGATGAAGGCGGAAGATCCGCTGTTTATTCTTTACACCTCGGGTTCAACCGGCAAGCCCAAGGGTGTGCTGCACACCACCGGCGGCTATCTG
>JANMHO010000191.1:0-1830 GCA_031375195.1 Rhodobiaceae bacterium | reverse complement strand
AATTTTGTCACGATTGGATACTCATACGTGTACGGAGTATCGGCGATGATTCGCCGGGGGGTCCGTAAATAAACCGAGAGTCGCAACGATGACGAAAATAGCACTCGCACTTGCCGCCGCAGTCCTGACCGTTTCAGTTGTCTCAATCGCGCCCGTGAAAGCCGGCGCCCTCAGCCTTTTCAGTTTCGAGATCAGCGCCGCAATCGAGTAGCGGCTTGCGCTCCTGGCGCAATTCATACATTCTTCGGGTGAAATCGGAGAATGTCGATGACGGCGAAATTCAGAAGAGTTTTTGGAAACATCAAGCCCATCATCGCCATGGTGCATTTCGGCGCGCTGCCGGGATCGCCGCTTTATGACGCGAGCGCCGGCGTTGATGGAATTCTGGCGGGCGTCCGCAAGGACCTGGCAGCGCTTCAGGACGCAGGCGTTGACGCCGTGATGTTCGGCAATGAGAATGACCGGCCGTACGAATTCAACGTGGACACCGCCTCCACCGCCACCATGGCCTATTGCATCGGCGCATTGCGCGCGGACATAAAAATTCCCTTCGGCGTGAACGTGCTGTGGGATCCCATGAGCACCATGGCGCTCGCCGCCGCCACGGGCGCTGCCTTCGTGCGCGAAATATTCACGGGAACCTATGCTTCCGACATGGGGCCATGGAACCCCAATGCGGCAGCCGCCCTGCGTTACCGCGACAGGCTGGGGCGCAGCGACGTGGCGGTGCTTTACAACGTCTGCGCCGAATTCGCCTATTCGCTGGATCAGCGGAGCCTTGCCGACCGGGCCCGCAGCGCCGTGTTTTCCAGCATCCCCGATGCCATACTGGTGTCGGGCGCCATCACCGGCGAGGCCGCCGCCATGTCCGACTTGCAGGATGTGAAGAAGGCCCTGCCCGGCACCCCGGTTCTCGCCAACACCGGCGTCAAGCACGCAACGGTGGCCGATGTCCTGAAAATCGCCGATGGCGTCATTGTGGGGTCTTCGCTGAAAGTTGACGGCAACACCTGGAACGCGGTCGATCCGGAGCGGGCGAAAGAGTTCATGAAAATCGTGAAGGGGGTGCGGAAATGATGGACCGCCTGCGAAAACTCACGGCTGATCTCATGCTGGTCCCCGGCCTCAGCGGCCATGAGGACCGGGTGCGCCGCGCCTTGGCGAAGGAACTGGCGGCGCTTGGCCTCTCTCCCCAATCGGACCGCCTCGGAAATCTCTTCGCAACCCTGGCGGGCAACACAAAACTCCCCAGCGTCATGCTTTTCGCCCACATGGACCAGCTTGGCCTGGTCGTCCGCAAAATCGAGAGCGATGGCATGATCCGCGTCGAGCGCCTCGGCGGTGTTCCTGAACGCGCGCTGGCCGCGCAACCGGTTTTGCTCTGTGTTGGCGAAGGCAGGGATGTGGCGGGCGTGATCGCCAGCAAGAGCCACCACGCAACCAGCGTGGATGAAAAATACCAAGTCGTGCCCTATGCCGAGCTTTACATCGATGCGGGATTTTCCAGCGCCGCGGCCGTGCTGGCGGCCGGCATCAGCATCGGAACGCCCGTCGTCTATGAACCCAAGGTGCTGCACCTGGCCAATGGCCGCATTGCCGGAACCTCCATCGACGATCGCGCTGGTTGCGCGGTCATCATCGAAGTGGCCCGCACACTGCTGCAGCAGAAGGCGCGGCCCACCCTGCATGTTGTTTTTTCCGTTCTCGAAGAATTCAACCTACAGGGCGCCGTCACCGCGGCGCGGGCGCTTGCCCCTGATATCGCCATCCAGCTCGATCTCGTGCTCGCAACCGATACGCCTGATATGGGCGGACGGGGTGATGTATCCC